>NZ_JAYMXF010000031.1:0-10307 GCF_048055755.1 Phaeobacter sp. JH204B | reverse complement strand
GACACCCCTTGTGGATGCTCATAACCCTCGCTGTTCATTTGCAAATGACCGTTCTGACAGTCCGCTACCCCAATTGGCTAATCATTCGGGAGCTGTCATAACAGGGGCAGCTATGGAAACAGGAGACGATTCATATGCTCGTTGTCGGCTGGCAGGAACGGGTTGATCTCCCGCTTCTTGGACTTACGAACCTGAAGGCGAAAATCGATACAGGTGCGCGCACATCGGCGCTTCATGCTACAGATATTGTGACGTTCGAACGCGATGGCGTTCCCTGGGTTCGTTTTCACACACGGTTCGACGATGATTCACACGACACCGATGTGGAATCTCCGATCCATGATCAGCGCGAGATCAAGAACACCAGCGGCATTCCGGAAACCCGGATCGTTATCCGGACCAGATTTCGGATATCGGACCGCTTGTGGAAGATCGATCTGTCGCTGACCGAGCGTACCGAGATGAAATTCCGCATGATCGTGGGGCGCACGGCCCTGCGCGGGCATTCCATCCTGGTGAACCCCGCCAAGCGCAATTTGACGGCACCGAAACCAGCAGCCGCAATCGTCGGCAGAAGGAAAAACTCATGAAAATCGCGTTGCTCGCCAGAAACGCCAATCTCTATTCCCACAAACGGCTGGTGGAAGCCGCCGAGGAACGCGGTCACGAGATCCACGTCATCAACACGCTGCGGTGCTACATGAACATCGCGTCGCGGCGCCCGGAGATTTATTACAACGGGGAAAAACTGGAAGGTTACGATGCGGTCATTCCGCGGATCGGGGCCTCTGTCACCTTTTATGGCATGGCGGTTCTGCGCCAGTTCGAGATGATGGGTGTCTACCCATTGAACGAGAGCGTGGCGATCGGGCGGTCGCGCGACAAACTGCGCTCAATGCAGCTTCTGGCCCGCGACGGGGTTGGCCTGCCGGTGACGACCTTCGCTCATGATCCCAAGCAGACCGAAGAGGTGCTGGAGCTTGCGGGCGGTGCGCCTCTGGTGATCAAGCTGCTGGAGGGGACACAGGGGCTTGGCGTTGTTCTGGCCGACACGAATCGCTCCGCGAAATCGGTCATTGAAGCGTTTCGTGCGACCGACACGAATATCCTGATCCAGGAGTTCATCAAGGAAGCCGGCGGGACCGACATCCGCGCGATCGTGATCGGGGGACGGGTCATCGCGGCGATGAAGCGTACCGGGGCCGAGGGGGAATTCCGGTCCAATCTGCATCGTGGCGGCTCGGCGCAATTGATCAAACTGTCGCCGGAAGAACGCTCAACCGCCGTGCGGGCTGCGAAATCCATGGGTCTGAATGCCTGTGGTGTCGACATGCTGCGTGCAAATCACGGGGCGGTGGTGATGGAGGTGAATTCCTCCCCCGGACTGGAAGGCGTTGAAAAGGCGACCGGTCTTGATGTTGCTGGCAAGATGATCGAGTTCATCGAGAAGAACGCCAAACCCGGCAAAACCAAAACGAAGGGCAAGGGCTAATGATCAAACGCCCGGGGTTTGATATCGGCGGGGAGCTGATCCCGCCCGGCACCCGGCGCACCGTTGATCTTCCTGTCAGTTCACTGTCAGACCATACGCCGGTGAATATGTCAGCCCATGTCGTTCATGGCAAAACGGAGGGACCGGTTGTCTTCGTCAGCGCAGGGGTGCACGGCGACGAGGTGATTGGCATCGAAATCGTACGGCGACTGCTGAAATCACCTGCGTTGCGGGGCCTCAAGGGCACGTTGATTGTGGTCCCGATTGTGAACTCTTTTGGGTTCATCAACCGGTCCAGATATCTGCCCGACAGGCGGGATCTGAACCGCTCTTTCCCTGGGAACGAGGGCGGATCGCTTGCTGCGCGTCTTGCGCATCTGTTCCTGAAGGAGATCGTGTCGCGCTCTGACGTCGGGATCGATCTCCACTCGGCGGCGATCCACCGGATCAACTATCCGCAGGTGCGCGTGTCGCCGGAGGATGCCGTGGCACGGGAGATGGCGGATGTCTTCGGCGCCCCGATCATCATGGAATCGGCGATACGACAGGGATCCCTGCGAAACTCGGCAAAGGAGCTGGGAAAGACCGTTCTGCTCTATGAGGCGGGTGAGGGTCTGCGATTTGATGAGGTTTCGGTGCGCGCCGGGCAGGCGGGCATTCTCAGGGTGATGAAATCATTGGGGATGATTTCCGCCCGCGGCGTGGCGCCCGCCAAGGCGCGCCCGCAGTTCTGCCCGTCCAGCAAATGGCTGCGGGCGCCGATGGGTGGCCTGTTTCGCAGCCTGAAGGCAGACGGCGATCCGGTGCGCCAGGGCGACGTACTGGGGGTGGTGTCTGATCCCTTTGGCGAAGAAGAAACCGAGGTCGTCGCGCCGTTCGATGGTATCATCGTGGGGCGGGCGGTACTGCCGGTGGTGAACGAAGGTGACGCCGTGTTCCATCTAGCGCGCGTTCAATCCATGAAACAGGCCGAGAATGCCATGGATGATCATTCATCACAGCTCGCGGATGATCCCATGTTCGACGAGGATGAGATCATCTGATCCAGGCGGCATGGGCATTTCAGTGTTCCCACTGTTGTCCGACAGCCCGCGGCGAGACAGGGGGGCTAGGTCGGCGTCGCGGTATCGCGGTCCTGCCTTGGAGATCTGCCAAACTTGCGGGAGTATTCGCGCGAGAACTGCGCCGAGCTCTCATAGCCGACGGAAAAAGCTATTTCCGACACTTTTGCATCGGTTGACCTGAGCGCGTCGCGGGCTTTCAGAAGGCGCAGATCCTTTTGGTATTGCAGCGGGGATGTGCCGGTCACGGCCTTGAACTGTTCGAAGAAGGCAGAGTTGCTCATGCCGATCCGGTCGGCAAGCTCACCGATTGCGATTGTCTGCGAGAGATTTGCCTGAAGGTCACGGGTTGCGAGATGGATGCGGCTTGCTGTGCTTTGGTGCCAGAGCAGCCGTTGCAGACCAGCCGCGTGCTGCCCGATCAGCAACCTAGCGTGGACTTCGCGAGCGGTGATCGGGGCCAGCACTTTTGCTGTCTCAGCCCCCTCGCATTGGTTGAGATAGCGCGAGAGGGCGTCCTCAAGGCCGGGATCGGTATCACACAGGCAGATCGAAAACGGGTCGCAAGGAGTGGATGTCGAGGCGGGCGGCACCGCAGATGCCAGAGACCGCAGCACATCCAGGTCCAGTGGGAAGACAAGTGCCGTGTAGGGGTGTTCGGCCGATGCCTGGGTGATGCGCGAGATGACCGGGAGTGTATGGCTGACCACGAGGGACTGGCCCGCGCTGACGGTGAGGCTTCTGTGGTTTGAGCCGACGGATTTTGCGCCCTGCAGAATCAGACATAACAAAGGTCTGTAGACGGTCGACTCCAGCCCTGTGCTGGCGTGGAGGCGCAGCATATGCGTGTTGCTGGCGTCGTGGTGTATCGCGCCATCCCTGACCCCCGACCGATCCAGTATCGCGGTCACCTGTGCGTATAGACTCTGCTTGGCCATGCAGCTTTTCCTCCAGGGCTGCTTCGGACATAGCAGTCGGTGAGGTCTCTACATAACAGAAATCACAAGTTTCGGAGGATCAGGCAAGTATTCTGGATAATCGAGAAAGAATAACGGCGGGCCGGAGAGCATTGTGGCATCAGTGATGGTTGTGAACTTCAACAGAGGGGAGATGCACCATGATGGAAAAGGCGACGAGCCGGTGCCTCACCACATCACCCGCCATGTCACAACGCGCGTCGGTATCGAAGAGATGTTCACGCAGAACCCCTGTAGGAGAGCGACTATGAAAACCATTCTGATTACGGGCGCCTCGTCGGGTATAGGCGAAGCCACTGCCAGACACTTTCAGGCGCAGGGCTGGAATGTCATCGCGACCATGCGAAGCCCCGACAGCACGGGCGAGCTGGCGGCACTCGACAACGTCCATCTGGCGCGGCTGGATGTGACCGACCCGGCGTCGATAGCATCGGCGGTCAAACAGGGCATTGAGTGTTTTGGCCGAATTGATGTGCTGCTCAACAATGCAGGCTATGGCGCCTATGGCGCGCTTGAGGCGTTTTCGATGGAGCGGATCCGGCGCCAGTTCGACACCAATGTGATCGGGTTGCTGGAAGTGACCAAGTCCGTGTTGCCGCATATGCGGGAGAACCGGTCAGGCAAGATCATCAATATCTCCTCCATCGGCGGACAGATCACATTCCCGCTCGGCACGCTTTATCATGGCACAAAATTCGCTGTCGAAGGTCTATCGGAAGCGCTGCATTACGAACTGGAACCGCTGGGCATCCGGGTTCGGATTGTCGAGCCGGGCATGATCAGGACGAATTTCGGTGGCAGCTCCTTTGATTTTGCACTGGATGACAGCCTGCCTGACTATGCGCCCACGGCTGAGGCCATGGGGCGGGTGTTCAGCAGGCTGGCCTCCAGCCCGTCTGCCCCCGCAACCGTCGCCGAAGTGATCTGGGAGGCCGCCAATGACAGCGGCGACCGTCTGCGCTTTCGGGCCGGGCCAGATGCTGTTGCGCTTCTGGATCAGCGGCATCAGCAGGATGACGCCACATTTATCGGTGGCATCAAGGAGCTGATGAAACCATAGTTTCAACGGTTTCGGCGCTGGCTTTCAGCGGTTGCAAAGTGACGCTGGGAGATCGGGCCGGATATCGGTTCGGGCGGGCCGTTTTACGGCTGGAACACGCGTTTCGGCGCCAGTTTACTCTTTTTTATCGCAAGACCTCTAAATTGGCTTTGGTATGTGTAGATACCATTGGCCATGGGTCCGTTCCCACTGGTCATGAATACTGCGTTTTGATCAGCTAAGGATTGATACCCGCCATGCCCCGTCCAAGTTGGCTCGAAGATCTCCTTGCTACTCTTGTCGGTGGCAGGGGTAATGACAGAATGGGCGGCACCACCGGTGACGATACCATGGATGCCGGTGAGGGAGACGATACCGTTGCCGGTGAGGAGGGCAGCGATGTCATCGACGGGGGCCTCGGCAATGACGTCATCTATGGCGACATGGGGGACGGTTTTGCGCAGGGGGCAAACGCATCACCGCTGACGCTCGACATCAACAATATCCAGAGCGTGGTCCATGACGGCAGCACCGGCTCCGTCGGGAACTATGCGATTTTCAGGGATATCGCCAAGCTTGAGGATGGCACCAGCATCTCCGGCAGGCTGATCCTGCTTGAAAAATCCAACGCCAATATGTCGGTTGAATTCGGCTATACCGCCGGCGCGGAAATCCTCCTGACCGGGAACCAGCCGGGGGATCAGGCCAAATTCCGGCTGGAGTTTTTTGATCCCATAACCGGTGAAACGGTCTATCTGAACTCGACCGCGACCTTCAACGACATTGATGACAACAGTCAAACCGGCGACGCCGAGGCGGTGATCATCGATGGCAACAGTTTCACCTCTTTTGGTATTTCCTCCGATTCCTCGCTGACCACGGGTATCGACGGAAATGTGGTCAAGGCCACCGGTTCGGAACTGAACGATTATACGGATCAGGATTCCTGGTTCTCTGCCTCCTTTGAAGATCGTTCGTCGATCGAGTTCACCCTGCAGACCCGTGTCGGATTGTCGGGTTTTACCCTATCGGGTGATATTCTGGACGATCCGGTCACCACGATCATCGAACAGGGCGCCGATACCGTGCTGGCGGGCGACGGCAATGATATTGTCTATGGTCAGGGCGGCAATGACTCCATCATGGGCGAGGAGGGGGACGACCATCTGGAGGGCGGTGATGGCGATGACGTCATGGATGGCGGCGTCGGCGCGGATACCCTGATTGGCGGCGAGGGGGGCGATACCCTCTCCGGCGGTGACGGCGATGACTATATCGAAGGTGGTGCCGGTGATGACCAGCTGTCCACCGGAATTGGCAACGACACGCTGATCGGCGGCGAGGGCAATGACACCCTGAACAACTCGGCCGGCGATGACAGCCTGGTCGGCGGGGTTGGCAACGACAGCATCGTTGCGACCGACGGTTTTGACACGCTGGAAGGTGGTGCTGGCGACGACACCATGTACGGGGGCAATGACGGCGACCTCCTGCTTGGCGGCGCTGACAACGACCTGATGTATGGCGAGTCCGGAAACGACAGCCTCGACGGCGGTGATGGCAACGACGTCATGGACGGCGGCATTGGCAACGATACGTTGATGGGTGGTCTCGGGGCCGACACCATCTCCGGTGGTGACGGGGATGATTACATTGATGGCGGCGATGGCGACGACAGCCTGACCACCGGCCTCGGGAATGACACGCTGATCGGGGGTGCAGGCAATGATACCCTGCGCAACTCGGCCGGTGACGACAGCCTGGTGGGCGGGACCGGCGATGACAGCATCGTCGCAACCGATGGCAACGACACGCTGGAAGGCGGCGATGGCGCCGACACGATGTACGGCGGCAATGACAACGACCTGCTGGTCGGGGGCAGCGGCGCTGACAAGATGTATGGCGAAGCGGATGCCGATACGTTCCAGATGTCGGACGGCTTTGGCAATGACACGATCTCGGGCGGTGAGGCCGGCAATGACTCCGACCACATCGACATGTCAGCAGTCACCAGCAGTGTCACGGTCACCTATACCGGGTTTGAAGCGGGGCAGATCACCGACGGCGCCGATACGGTCACCTTCAGCGAGATTGAACGGCTGACCCTGACGAACCAGGGCGATGTGGTTGATGCCTCGGTTGACAATGCCGGTGTCAATATTGATGCCGGTGCCGGGGATGACACCATCACGCTGGGTAGCGGCCAGGACTCGATCATCGGCGGCGCCGGCGATGACCGGCTGATCCTCACCCAGGCGGGCGGCGTTGATACCGTCGGCGATTTCGATCTCAACGATGACGATGGCAATGGCTTCTACAACGATCAGCTGGATGTTTCGGGGCTGACTGGTGGCAGCGGAGTCGGCGGCGCGGTCATGACCAGCGATGTTGTCGTTTCCGACGATGGTTTCGGCAATGCCCTGCTGACCTTTCCGGGGGGTGAACAATTGGTGCTGCAGGGGGTTACCCCCGCGCAGATGAGCAGCCACAATCAGCTATATTCAGCGGGGATCCCCTGTTTTACCCCGAATGTCCTGCTTGCAACGCGGCGGGGGGCGGTTCCGGCCGGTCAGATCCGGGTCGGCGATCTGCTGCAAACCGCTGACAACGGCTTTCAGCCGGTGATCTGGGTCGGCAAGCGTCATCTCAGCTCGGCTGAGCTGCTGCAGCGCCCGCATCTGCGTCCCTATTGCCTGCGCCCCGGTGGGATCCTCTCGCCCGAGCGTCCGATGCTGCTGTCACCCCAGCATCGCCTGATTGTCAGTGATCGCGCCCTGATGCCGGATCATTCCCGCGACGAAAAGTTCATCTCGTCGAAATTGCTGGCCGAAGCGGATCCAGACTTCACCTGCCAGATCGCGCATCACGCACCCGTCACCTATGTGCATCTGATGACCGAGCAACATGAGGTTATCTTTGCCGAAGGCATCGCGACCGAAACTTTCTGGCCCGGCCCCGAGGCCATCCGAGGCCTTTCGGTCGATGATATGCGAGAGCTGCTGACCTTGTTCCCCGACCTCGCTGCGGTGCATGGGTTGACCGGCGAGCCCGGACGTAGCCGCGTGCGCGGAGCCTATGGCGATCTTGCACGTCGATCCCTCAGGCGCCGCGACATCGGGCATCTGCACGCGGCCTGACACGGCGCGAGGGCATGGGGTGCTGACGCTCGCGCGGCGCACGGTGCCCGATCTGAGTATCGGCATGACCGCAAGGTGACCACGCCGCGTGACCGCATATCTGCTCGCAGCACATCTTTTCAAGCCATCGTCGCGTGCGGCGGGCGTCATGAGCGGATGGTGGTTGTGCTGTGGCCGTGGTCTTCGGCTCAGGGTCTATTATGCGCTGCCAAAAATGCAAAACGAGGAGATGGTCGCCCATTTGCCGCCCCCCCGTTCTGACAGGAGAAAGGACTGCAAGGCGATCTTTCTGCCCCAGGGTGCGGATCAATGCGGCAGTGATTGTTGAGTGAAAACAGCACCGTGCGGCACAGATGAGCCAGTTCACGCTGTGGAGTGAGCCACGCCATCTTACTCATTTCAGAGAGGGTTTGGTGGAGCCTAGCGGGATCGAACCGCTGACCTCCTGCATGCCATGCAGGCGCTCTCCCAGCTGAGCTAAGGCCCCAAACCGCCGCGTTTCGTTTCCGTCTCGCGGTGTGTGACGGTGATTTAAGGGAGGCTGGCGCGGGCCGCAAGCGGAAAATGCACCATCGTCCGAGATTTTTTTGGCAGCTGAATTTCGGCTTTAATTCTGGCTGTCCGGGGGAGGTGGCAGCACCTCCCCCAAGGGTCGTGTGGCCTTAGGAATCGTCGTCTTCAGAGGCGACGTCGGCGATATCTTCAAGCGAGACGTTGTCCTCGTCGTCATCGTCATCCAGGACGTCGTCGCCCAGATCCAGATCGACGTCATCTGCATCATCAAGCACCGCGTCATCGCCGTCGGTGTTTTCCTTGGCCTTGCGGCTTGCCGCGTCTTCGGCGTCGGCTTCGATCATCCGGCTTTTGCCGTTGTTCAGTTCGACCACCTCGCCAGTGTATGGGCTGATGATCGGGTTCTTGTTCAGGTCATAAAAACGTTTGCCGGTTGTCGGGCAAACGCGCTTTACACCCCATTCTTCATTGGGCATGTGGATCCCCTTGATTTTCTGCTGAGTCGGTTCGACGATTCAGGTGCCTTGCCATATGCGCCGGGTGCTGTCAAAGCCTTTGCCAAAAGGGGAGGTCGCCATGGCTGATCATCACCTGCCCGGAGATCCGCCGGTTCCGCTGACGCTGCGCCGCTCGGCGCGGGCGCGGCGGATCAGTTTGCGGATCTCCGGGCTGGACGGGCGGGTGACGCTGACGCTGCCGGTGCGGGTGCCAGAGCGAGAGGCGCTGGCCTTTGCCCAGGAAAAGGAAGACTGGATCCGCGGCCATCTGGCGCGGCACCCGGATCCCATAGAGGTAGGCTATGGCAGCCTGCTGCCCATTGACGGGCAACCGCGACGGGTGGTGGCTGGAACCGGGCGTCGCCTGCTGTTGCAGCCGGGACAACTGGCGGTGCCGGGGGCGGTGAACGGGGCGGGGCCGGGGCGCCGCATCCAGCGCTACCTGCAAGAGCTGGCCCGCGACCGGCTGGCGGCGGCGTCGGATCAATATGCGGCGGCGCTGGGCCGCAGCTATTGCCGGATCAGCCTGCGGGATACGCGGTCGCGATGGGGATCCTGTTCCTCCGATGGCGCGCTGATGTACTCTTGGCGGCTGATCCTGGCGCCACCGGAGGTGCTGCGCTACGTCGCGGCGCATGAGGTGGCCCACCTGGCGGAGATGAATCACTCACCGGCCTTCTGGGCCATCGTCCGAGAGCTTTACGGGCCATATGACGGGGCGCGTGGCTGGCTGCGCAGCGGAGGCAACAACCTGCATCGCTACCGGTTCTGACGGCGCCGGCGCGCGCGGGGGAGGGCTCAGGGCCTCACGCTGTGAGAGCTGTTGACGTGACGTGGTTTTGTGATCACAAGAACCTCATGTCCAATCCCGTTCGCCCCACCGCCGAGCCGCCCACAGGGTCCGCCCATGATCGGGTCTACCGTAGCTTGCGCACGCGGATCATGCATGGCGAGATGACGCCAGGGGAGGCGCTGACCCTGCGGGGGATTGGTCGCGAGTTTGATGTGTCGATGACGCCGGCCCGCGAATCGGTACGGCGGCTGGTGGCTGAGGGGGCGCTGTTCCTGTCGTCTTCGGGCCGGGTGTCGACGCCGGAGCTGACAAACGAGCGGATCGAAGAACTGGCGGCCCTGCGCGCGCTGATCGAGGTGGAGCTGGCCAGCCGGGCGCTGCCGCGTGCGCATATTGCCCTGATCGACCGGTTGCAAAGCATAAATACCAATGTGGCCGAGATGATCTCCAAGCGCGATGCGGTGGGCTATATCCGCACCAATCTGGAGTTTCACCGGACGCTTTATCTGCGGGCGCAGGCGCCAGCGATGCTGGCCATGGCAGAGACCGTCTGGTTGCAGCTGGGCCCGACCATGCGGGCGCTCTACGGGCGGTTGCGGCGGACCGAGCCGCCGCAGAACCACAAGCTGATCATTGCCGCGCTGAAGGCGGGGGATGAGCCGGGATTGCGGCTGGCGGTCCGGTCTGACGTGACCCAGGGGCTGCGGCTGCTGGCAGGGTGAACGCCGGATCTGCGGTGTCCCAATGTCGGCCGGGTGCTCCCGCCGGCTCAGGCCAATTATACCAATTGTCCTCGCA
>NZ_JAYMXF010000030.1:0-269881 GCF_048055755.1 Phaeobacter sp. JH204B | reverse complement strand
CTGCGCCTGCGCGGCGGCCCGCAGGTACCAGGCCAGGTGATCGCGCCGGTCGGCCCGCAAGAGGGCGCGGGTCAGGTCCAGCGTCAGCTCCGGTTTGCCGGTGCCAAGGGAATGCGCCGCCAGCAGGCGGCCCTGTTCCAGGCTGAGATGATGTTCGGGGGTCGGCTCGGTCGCCGTTGCCGGCGCTGCGTGCAGCAGCGCCAGCGTCAGGGCTGCGGCCAGACAGCGCCGCATGAGATCAGGGTACCGGCTGATCGCAGACGGCCGAACTTTCTGCGGTGCCGCATTGGCCCAGAACAAAGATCCCGTATTCCTCGATGCCGTCGATATTCTCGACGTGGTTCTGGGCAAAGACGGACCCGGCAACCGATGTGGCATCGGTCCCGGCGAAGATGCCGCCATAGGTGCCGACATTGGTGCGGGTGCCGTTGACCACCTGCGAGGCGGTGCCGGTAAAGGTGCCATTGTCGGCAATATCGGTGGGCGCGAGGTCGAGTGTCACCAGCGTCTGCGGGGTGCCGCCCGCTGTGGTCGGCTCAATCTGGCGATTGTAGATGGTGCCATTGACGACATTGTCGCGGAAATCGGCATTGACGAAGGCATCGCCGGTGACCTCGGCCGACTGGGCCGGGCGAATGTCAGCCGGGGTGCCGGGGGCGACGGGCAGCAGATCGCCGCCATCGCCTGCGATGTTCATCAGGCCCACGTAGGTGCCAGCATAGCTCACCACACCTCCGGAGGCGACGTCTTCGGTCGGGGCGGAATAGCCGCCGCGACGGCCAAAGCTGGTGCCGGCAAAATAATAGGAGAACTGACCGCCGGTGGCGACGGCCACTGCAAAGCCGCCGTTTTCGATTTCACGGACATAGGCGGTGACATGACGGTCAAGCGAGCTGTCCTGCGCGGTATAGGCCTGATAGCCCTCGCGGTCGAGCGCCGGGCGGCGGCGGTAGTTGGCGGAAAACGGTGTGTCGTCAAGGCTGAGACCGCTGATCACCAATGTGCCCGCAGCGGCGTCATAGGCGACGCTATCAACGTCAGATGCCAGCACTTCGGGGACAATCGGATCGGTGGTGCCACCATCGGTATCATCCCCCGTGTCAAAGGGGTTGGTACCCCCGCCACATGCCGACAGCAGCGTTGCTGCCGCAAGTCCAAGCATTGCCCGCTTCATATGAACTGACCTCAAATTTTCTTTGTTTGCGGCAGTGTCTTGTCATGGTTGCGGAAAGTCAATTGAATTGCCGCGCCGCCTGGGCCGTCCGTAGCCGACCGTGGCGCATCGGTGACCTTTTTGTTGCGGGGTGCGCGGGGCAGGGCAAGCCGCTAGGGTGTGGATCAGCTGCGCCACTTTGGGGGCAGATGTCCGAATGGATATCGGGCAGGTGTCTGGGTGCGGGGCGCCCTGCGGCTACGGCTTACACACTCTTGAGATCGGGGGCGGCGGCAGGCTAGACAGAGGAGAAAACCTGCGGGCGCGCTCTGCGCCCCGACGGCAGGCAGATCACGAGGGAGAGATCGCAATGCGCCAGTACCATGAGGCCCTGCAGTATATTCTGGAACACGGCGAGGCCAGCAGTGACCGCACCGGCACCGGGACCATCTCCTGTTTCGGGATGCAGACCCGCTATCCGCTGGCCGATGGATTCCCGCTGGTGACCACCAAGAAGCTGCATCTGCGTTCCATCATCCACGAGCTTCTGTGGTTCCTGTCCGGCGACACCAATATCGGCTACCTGAAGGACAATGGCGTGTCGATCTGGGACGAATGGGCGGATGAGAACGGCGACCTCGGGCCGGTCTATGGTCATCAGTGGCGGCATTTTCCACGGCTTGAGCTGGTCCCCGGCACCAGTGGCGATGAGCCGCTTTATCGGGCGGGCACGGTCGATCAGATTGCGCAGCTGGTGGAGATGATCCGCAAAAGCCCCGACAGCCGCCGCCTGATTGTCACCGCCTGGAACCCCGGCGACGTGCCCGATATGGCGCTGCCGCCCTGCCATACCCTGTGGCAGGTGCGGGTGCAGGGGCGGCGGATGCACCTGCAGCTCTACCAGCGGTCGGCAGACATGTTCCTCGGCGTGCCGTTCAACATCGCCTCTTATGCGCTGCTGCTGAAGATGCTGGCGCATGTGACCGGCTATGAGGCGGGGGATTTCATCCATACCATCGGTGATGCCCATATCTATTCCAACCATATGGATCAGGTGACCCTGCAATTGTCGCGTACGCCGCAGCCGCTGCCGGAGCTGCGCATCACGCGCGACGTGCCCTCCATTTTTGACTTCAAATATGACGATTTCGAAGTGCTGAATTACACCCCCGATCCGGGCATCAAAGCTCCGGTTGCGGTTTGAGAGAGGACTGACATGATCACGCTTATTGTTGCCCGCGACCAGAATGGCGCCATTGGCAAGGACAATACGATCCCCTGGCAGGCGCCGGAGGATCTGAAGTCTTTTCAGCGCGAAACGCTGGGCGGGGCTTTGATCATGGGGCGCAATACCTGGGACAGCCTGCCGGTGAAGCCGTTGAAGAACCGGCTTAATCTGGTGGTGTCCTCAAACCCGGATGCCGCGGATCTGGTCTGCCCCAGCATCGAGGCCGCCCTGGCGGAGGCGCGCGCGCAGGGCTATCACCGGATTTACGGCATTGGCGGCGCGCGGATCTACGAAGGTCTGATGGAGATCGCTGACCGGATGCTGATCACCGAGGTCGAGACCGAGGTCGAGGACGCCGATACCTATTTCCCGCCGTTCCGGGCCGGGCAGTGGGGGATCGCCAGCCAGACCCAGATCCGCAGCGAGGCACCGGCCTGCGTGGTGGTGGAGTACATGCGCCGCTAGGTCTGTGCCGCGCGCCGGTCTGCCACAGCTCAGATCACCGGCAGCTCTGGCGCCGCACGGGTGCTGAGCAGGCGGCCCCCCTGCGGCGTCACCACGATGTTTTCCTCATGGACCATCATCAGCCCGTGGCCATAGGACAGCGATGGCTCCAGCGTCAGGACCATGTTCTCTTGCAGCTCGGTGGTGTCAAAGGCGGCGTGTGAGGGCTGTTCGGTCAGCTGTAACCCCAGCCCGTGACCCAGACGGCCAATGTCGCCGCCGCTGTCGTCCATCTCTGCAATCACCGCAGACATCGCCTGAAACAGATCGCGGCAGCTGTTGCCGGGGCGGGCGGCGGCGAGCCCGGCTTCGGTTGCGCGCCACAGCACATCATAGGCGCGGCGCGCGGTGTCATCGGCATGGCCAATTGCCCAGTTGCGGTCGAAATCGCAGTAATAGCCGTCCAGCACCATGCCGCTGTCCAGCATCAGGATATCCCCTGCCGCCAGCGGTGTGGCATCGGGCGGCGAGATCACATCGGCATAGCCGCCCTGCGCGCTGGCCCCGACCACATAGGGCGCGCCATCGGCCCCCTGCGCCAGCGCCTCGCGGCGAAAGGCGCGGAACACCTCGTCCAGCGGCACATCTTCGCGGGCGAATTCCGGCACCGCGGCAAAGGTCGCAGAGCCAATGGCGCAGATCCGGGCGAGCTTGTCGATTTCCGCCGGGGATTTCACCATCCTCAGCCCCTGCACCAGCCCGGTTGCGTCGGCAATGCGAAGGTCGGGCAGGGCGTCCATCAGCCGTTCCCAGTCGCCCAGCGGCATCCGCAGATGGGTCTCATGTCCCTTCATCACGCCAAGCGTCTTCAGCGGCGACAGCGCCTCGACCAGCAGGCTGATGCCGTCATCTTCGGGCGCGGGCGCCGACCAGCAGCGAATATCGTCAAGCCAGCTGCGCCGCATCAGGCTGGCGCCGATTTCGGGAATGATGGCAATCGGTTTGCCGCTGGCGGGGATCAGCACAAACCACGGGCGCGTCGGGCTTTGCCAGAACAGCGTCTGAAAACCGGTGAAATACTGCACGTCGGGTTCGGTCATCAAGAGCAGCGCGTCGAAACCGGCTTCGGCCATGCGGGCCTGTGCCCGCCTGGTACGGGCGGCGTATTCTGTTTCGGGAAATCCGCGCATCGCGAGAGGTGCTGTCATAGTGATCTTCTTTGCAGGTGGACCGCCCGTCGGGCGTTAAGGGCTCAGAAACCGGCACCGGGAGGGCACCGGCCGGGGGCAGAGTGTCGGGGTCAGAGGGTTGGCGTCAGCGCGTGGCCGGGATGTTGGAAAATCTGCCCAAACCCCTGCAACTGATCGGTGATTCCGGCCCGGCGCAGGCAGGACCACATCAGCGCCTGATTGGACGTGATCACCGGCTTGCCTGCGGCCTGTTCGATCTCATCCACCACCTCAAGCGCGCGAATGCCGCTACAGGAGAGAAAGATCGCATCGGCCTCCGGCTGATCAATCTCCAGCGCAAATTCCTTCCAGTAGGAGGGTTCGACCCGGCCGAATTCCAGACCTGTTTCCAGCCGCAGCCCCTGAATGTCGAGGATATCAAACCCGGCCGCCAGCAGATATTCCGCCTCGGCGGTGTTGATATCGTCAAGATAGGGCGTGCCGACCACGATCCGCTTGGCGCCGACTTCGCGCAGCGCGTCCATGACGCCGGTAACAATGGTCATCGGTTGCGTCTGCGGCGCGCCCTTGCGGATTTCGCGAAAGACGTTCTCTTCCCGGCAGACAATCGAGCCGGAGGTGCAGCAATAGGCGATGACCTCGGGGTTCATATCCGGTTGCAGCCGGCCGGCCGCCTCGGCCATGTGGTCGATGTGCCGCGCCAATGTCTCGTTGGTGGTGTAATCATCGGTCCTGAGCCGGGTGATATGCACGCCGACCCCTTCGGGCGCCATGGCAAAGAGGTCGGTTTCGCAGGCCAGATCGGTGGACATCAGGATAAAGCCGAGACTGGCGCGATGGGCGGTGCCCTTGCCCATCAGCGGGGTGCGGGGGCTGGACTGAACGGTTTGACCGGATTGAAACATCTGAGAAGGTACCTCGCTGTCGGCTCTTGGCCTGTTGACGTTGCGCTGTGAGGAGGGGGGAGGACTGGCTTCTGCGGGCCGGTGCGGCTGCGGCGTCAGCCCGCGTCTGTCTGGTCCAGAACCGTCCGGGCGGCGCGGAAACACTCCAGCCCCTGCGGAACGCCGCAATAGATCGCAACCGCGTGGATAATCGCGCGGATCTCTTCGCGGCTGACACCATTGTTCACCGCCCCCCGGCAATGCAGCTCCCATTCGTGCATCTTGCCAAGCGCGCCGATCATGGCAAGATTCATCATCGACCGGGTCTTGGCATCTATCGTGTCATCGCCCCAGCCAAAGCCCCAGCACCATGCGGTCATCGCCTCCTGAAAGGGGCGGGTGAACTCATCCGCGGCGGCGAGGTTCTTTTCCACATATTCCGCGCCAAGGGTGGCCTTGCGCTGCTCCAGACCCTTCAGGAACAGATCCTCGTCAAAGGTGCTGGTCCGGTGGGCTGTGGCGCCGGGTGTGTCAGGTGTCGTTGGACGGCTCATCTGCTGGCTCCTTCAGGAAGCGTTCGGCCGTGCGGGCCGCATCGGCGATATGGGTCTCAACCGCCCGGCGCGCGGCCTCAGGGTTGCGGCTGAGAATGGCATCGTGAATGGCGGTCATATGGCTCATGCCGGAGGTTTCGCGGTCCTTTGCCGCGATGGTAAGGGCGCGCAACCGGCTGATCCGACCGTTCAGCCGCTGCACGATATCCCAGGCAATCGTATGGCCGGCCTCAAGGAATATGAGCTGGTAAAAGCCGGTGGTGGCGCGCAGCAGATGGCCCCATTCGGTGTCACTCATCGACGCCTCGACCTCGGCAAGCGCGCGGCTGAGGTCGGCGGCAAACTCCGGCCGCTGCACCTCGGCGCTGGCCGCTGCTGCTGCCGCTTCCAGCTGGCGGCGCACATCGTAGATCTGCCGCGCCTGATCCCAGGTCAGGCGGGCCACGACCGGGCCGCGATTGGGGATGATCTCGACCAGCCCTTCAGCCTCAAGGTAGCGGATCGTCTCGCGGATCACGGTGCGACTCACACCCAGCTGATCGCAGAGCGGGCGTTCCACCAGCCGCTCACCGGGGGCGAAATGGCCGTCGATGATCGCCTCCCGCATCCGTTCCTGCACGATATCGCGCAGGGTTTGCGGGGCTTTTTCGATTTTGCGGAGCGTTGTCTGGCTGGGTTCCATGGGATTTCCATAGCAGCGCGTCTGGGCTGCGGCAAGTATGATTGACATATCGTATAATGGTATACCATGATACCGCAGAGCTGCCGATCAGGAGATTCCCATGCCCGCCATCATCCGCAAAACCCTGCTTCACGTCGAAAAGACCCTGATCGAAGGCGGCAAGGCGGCGCCGGTGCCGCTGACGCTGATTGCCGCCATCGCCGTTATTCGCAATCCTTGGGCAGGGCAGGGGTTTGTCGAGGATCTGACGCCGCAGATCCGGGACTGCGCACCCGGTCTGGGCACCCTGCTGACCGGGATGATTCTAGAGGCCGCAGGCGGTGGTGACCGGGTCGAGGGCTATGGCAAATCCGCGATCGTTGGGATGAACGGCGAGGTGGAGCACGCCTCCGCCCTGATCCACACACTGCAATTCGGCAATCCCTACCGCAGCGCTGTGGGGGCCAAATCCTACCTGTCATTCTGCAATACGCGCGGGCCTGCCAATGCGCCGCTGATGATCCCGCTGATGGATAAATGCGATGGCGGCAGACGGTCGCATTACCTCACCATCCAGACCTCCGTCGCCGATGCGCCCGGTGCCGATGAGGTGCTGATCGCGCTTGGCGCGTCGATCGGCGGGCGGCCGCATCACCGGATCGGCGACCGCTATCAGGATCTGAAAGAGCTTGGCAATGATGTCGACAACCCTGCAGCTGTCTGAGCCCACCCGCAGCGTCGCGCTGCGCGACTGCGGGCAGGGGCCTGCGCTGGTGCTCCTGCACGGTGTCGGAATGCAATCGGCAGCCTGGGGACCGCAGATTGAGGATCTGAGCCGGACCCATAGGGTGATTGCGCCGGATCTGCCGGGGCATGGCGGCAGCGCGCCGCTGCCTGCGGACAGCGAACTGCCGGATTTCGTGGTCTGGCTCAGGGATGTGCTGCGGGCGCTGGACCTCGGCCCGGTCAGCCTGGCGGGGCATTCGATGGGGGCGCTGATCGCGACCGGTTTCGCAGTGAGCCACCCGGCGCTGACCACACGGGTGGCGCTGTTGAACGGCGTCTTCTGCCGTGATCCGGCGGCGCGGACGGCCGTTCAGTCCCGCGCCGCTGAGATCGCTGCGGGTCGCTGCGATCTGGACACGCCGCTGGCCCGCTGGTTCGGCGACAGCCCGACCGATATCGACGCCCGTGACCGGGTTGCGGGTTGGCTGAAATCGGTTGATCCCGCAGGCTACGCCACCGCCTATGCGGCTTTTGCGCGGGGCGATGCGACTTATGCCGGGCGGCTGGCCGAGATTGCCTGTCCATTTCTGGCCATCACCGGCGATGGCGATCCCAATTCCACGCCCGAGATGTCGCAGGCCATGGCGCTGCGGGTGCGCCGGGGGCGTGCGGTGACCATCACCGGGCACCGCCATATGGTGAACCTGACCGCGCCGGATCTGGTCACCGCCGAACTGCGCGACTGGCTCGCCACGCCCACCCCTGAGGAGGATCCGTCATGACACCCCTTGATCCACGCGCCCTGCGTCAGGCCTTTGGCAGCTTCATGACCGGGGTGACGGTGGTCACCTCCCATGATGCCGGGGGTCGACCCATCGGATTCACCGCAAATTCGTTTACCTCCGTTTCGCTGGATCCGCCGCTGCTGCTGGTGTGCCTGGCCAATAGTTCGCGCAACTACGACGCGCTGGTCGGCGGCGAGGGGTTTGCCGTCAATGTGCTGGCGGAGACGCAGATCGAGATTTCCAATACCTTTGCCCGCCCGGCTGAGGACCGGTTTGCGGGCATCAGCTGGCACCGGGGGCCTGCGGGCTCGCCGCTGATCGACGGGGTGTCGGCCTGGTTCGATTGCAGCCTGCACAAGACGGTTGAGGCGGGCGATCATGTGATCCTGATCGGCGAGGTCCGCGCCTTTGGCACCGGCACCAGCCCCGGGCTTGGCTATGCGCGCGGTGCCTATGTGACGCCTGCAATGACCGCAGAGGCGGCGGTGGCCGGTCCAGATCTGGTGATCTCGGCCCTGATCGAGTGCGACGGCGCGGTGCTGCTGGTCGATGACGGATACGGCGGATCTACGTTGCCGGAGGCCTTGGTCGATGCCGAAGGCGCTGCCGCAACCATGCGCCGACTGATCGCCGAAACAGGGCTGAGCGGCGAGCCGGGCTTTGTCTATTCGATCTATGAGGACGTTGCCCGCAAACGCCAGCATATCGCCTTTCTGTGCCATGGTGCCACCGGCACCCCGTCGCGCGGGGTCTTTGTGCCGCTGGACAGCAGTGCGCTGGACGATGTCAGCGATCCGGCGATCCTTGCCATGCTGGACCGTTTCACCCGCGAGGCGGCTCTCGGCGATTTCGGCATCTATTCAGGCAATCAACGCAGCGGCGAAATCCGCCAGATCGCATAACGGCAGGTGGCATCATGCGCTTTTCTCTTTTTGTCCATATGGAACGCACCTCGGCGGAGCAGGACCAGCGGGATCTCTACGATGATTTCGTCACCCTGGCCAAAATCGCCGATCAGGGCGGGATGCACGCGGTCTGGACGGGGGAGCATCACGGGATGGACTTCACCATCGCGCCGAACCCTTTCCTGAACCTTGTCGATCTGGCGCGCCAGACCCGCAACGTGCGGCTTGGCACCGGCACCATCATCGCGCCGTTCTGGCATCCGATCCGCCTTGCAGGGGAGGCGGCGATGACCGATATGATCTTGGACGGGCGGCTGGAGCTCGGCATTGCGCGCGGCGCCTATAGCTACGAATACGAACGGATGGTGCCGGGTATGGATGCCTGGGATGCAGGCCAGCGGATGCGCGCGCTGATCCCGGCGCTGCGGGGGCTGTGGCAGGGCGATTACGCGCAGGAGGGTGCCTATCATTCCTTTCCGGCCACCACATCCTCGCCCAAACCGCTGCAACCGGGCGGCCCACCGATCTGGGTCGCCGCCCGCGATCCCAACAGCCATGAATTTGCCGTTGCCAATGGCTGCCATGTGCAGGTGACACCGCTGTGGCAGGGGGATGAGGAAATCACCCGGCTGATGGAGACCTTCAAGGCCGCCTGCGCCAAATTCCCGGATATGCCGCGCCCGGATATCATGCTGTTGAACCACACCTATATTGCCGCCGATGCCGCCGACGCCCAGCAGGCAGCGGAGGAGATCAACCGGTTTTACTGCTACTTCGGCGCCTGGTTCAAAAACGAACGGCCCGTGTCGCAGGGGCTGATCGCGCCGTTGAGCGAGGCGGAGATTGCCGCCCATCCGTTCTATTCGCCCGAGGCGATGCTGCGTGACAATGTGATCGCCACCGCCGAAGATGCGATTGCGCGGATCAAAGGTTATGAGGCGCTGGGGTACGATGAATACAGTTTCTGGATCGACAGCGGCATGAGTTCTAAGCGCAAGCGCGCCTCGCTTGAACGGTTCATTCGCGACGTCATGCCGGCCTTTGCCTGAAGGGGATCACCATGCAGCAGTTCCAGCAGTATATCGGCGGGGTGTTCTCGGATGGCTCCGCCCGTTTCGAGAGCCGCGATCCGGCAACCGGCGAGGTCTGGGCGATGATGCCAGAGGCCCGCGCGGCGGATGTGGAGGCGGCCGTGGCAGCGGCCCGTGCCGCATTCCACGCACCGGACTGGGCGGGCATCACCGCCAGCGCGCGTGGCAGGCTGCTTTACCGGCTGGCGGATCTGATTGCCGAAAACGCCGAGAGCCTGGCCCGGATCGAGACCCGCGATACCGGCAAGATCATTCGCGAAACCTCGGCCCAGATCGCCTATGTGGCTGAGTATTACCGCTACTACGCGGGCCTCGCCGACAAGATCGAAGGCGCCCATCTGCCGATCGACAAACCGGATATGGAAGTCTGGCTGCGCCGCGAGCCGCTTGGGGTGGTGGCGGCGGTGGTGCCGTGGAATTCGCAGCTGTTTCTGGCCGCGGTGAAGATCGGCCCGGCGCTGGCGGCGGGCTGTACCGTGGTGCTGAAGGCATCGGAGGAAGCCCCGGCGCCGATGCTGGAATTCGCCCGCATCTTTGATCAGGCCGGTTTTCCGCCGGGGGTGCTCAATGTGATTACCGGCTTTGGCGCCGACTGTGGCGCGGTGCTGACGGCCCATGCCGGGATTGACCACGTGGCCTTTACCGGCGGGCCGGAGACCGCGCGCCAGGTGGTGCGCAACTCGGCTGAGAACCTTGCCTCCACCTCGCTGGAGCTGGGCGGCAAATCGCCCTTCATCGTGCTTGAGGACGCCGATATCGACAGTGCGGTGAATGCGCAGGTCGCCGGGATCTTTGCCGCCACCGGGCAGAGCTGCGTTGCGGGCTCCCGGCTGATCATCTCAAACCGGATCAAGGCGGATTTTCTGCGCCGTCTGACAGAAAAGGCCGAAAGCGCCCGGATCGGTGCACCGGACGCGCCGGAGACCGAGATCGGCCCGCTCTGCACCGGCGCGCAGATGCGCCGGGCGGAGGATTTGCTGGCGGCCTCGGTTGCGGCGGGCGCGCGGATCGTGACTGGCGGGCAGCCGTTGCCGCAGGCCGGTCACTTCTTTCCGCCAACCATCGTGGATTGCAGCAACGCGCCGCAGGCGCCCTGTCTGAGCGAGGAATTCTTTGGCCCGGTCCTGTCGGTGTGCGGTTTTGACACCGAGGCCGAGGCGCTGGCGCTGGCTAATGACACCGCCTTTGGTCTTGCTTCTGGGGTGTTTACCCGCGACCTGACCCGTGCCCATCGCATGATCCGCGGCATTCGTGCAGGCATTGTCTGGGTCAATACCTATCGCGCGGTCAGCCCCATCGCCCCCTTTGGCGGCCACGGGCTATCCGGCCATGGCCGCGAGGGCGGGCTACAGGCGGCACTGGATTACACAAGGGTAAAGACGGTCTGGCTGCGCACCAGCGACGATCCGATCCCGGATCCCTTTGTGATGCGCTAGGTGATGCGCTGGGGCAGGCGACGGAGTGGCTGCGCGCAAGGGGGAACCCCGGCGCAGCCGGAGTGTGGTCACAGTGGGCGGATGTCGCTGGCCATCTGGCGACCGTCACGCCCTTCGGTCATTTCAAAATCGACTTTCTGATTATCTGTCAGCCCGGTCAGCCCGGATCGCTCAACCTGAGAGATGTGCACAAACACATCCTTGCCGCCGCCTTCAGGCTCGATAAAGCCATAGCCCTTGGTTGTATTGAACCATTTCACGGTGCCACTCGCCATGTTCCCGTGTCTCCTTCCTGCTAGTGAGCCGCCCTGAATACACGATAATTTCGCGGCGCAGAGCGGGGTGATCGGTTTTGCCGCAGTGCGCAGACAAAACAGGCCGGGGAAGTTGTCCCAACCCGGTTTCAACTTTTGCACGGACCATGTAAAAATCAAGCAAAACAGTGCGGCTCTACCATAAATTGTGCTGAGCCGTCCCCTCGGGAAAGGAAAAAACGTGCAACTCTATGGATTGAAGACCTGTGACACCTGCCGCAAAGCGCTGAAACAGCTGCCGCAGGCGGAGCTGGTGGATGTGCGCGCCGATGGGGTGCCGGAGGCGATTTTGCAGGCCGCACTGGCGCAGTTCGGCGACCGGCTGGTCAACACACGTTCCACCACATGGCGCGGGTTGAGCGAGGCAGAGCGGGCGGGGGAGCCGCTGGATCTGTTGACGGCGCATCCGACGCTGATGAAACGTCCGCTGATCAGATCCGGTGACGATCTGCACCTCGGCTGGGACGCCAAAACCAAGGCCGCACTTGGCGTCGAGGGCTAGAACCCCCATCTGCATATCGGATTAGGTAAGGAGAGCGGCAATGCGCAATGCAGCGCTGGTGCTGGGCATCGTGGCCGGGCTGATCGGCATGGTGGTGGGGTTTGCGGGCTATGGCTATACCGCCGCCGTGGAGTATTTTGGCGAAATCGACGGGGTGGCCCGGCAGGTCGACGATGTCGAACAACTGCGGCTCCTGGCCGTGATCTCGCCCATCCTTGCGCTGGCCGGTGGCGCGATGGCGCTGTCGCGGGCGCTCTGGGGCGGGGTGCTGCTGCTGGCCTCGGCGGCGGGGCTATATGCCGGGTTCGGGCTTAATGTCTTTACCATCTTCCCGATCTCGCTGGCGCTTCTTGGCGGGCTGCTGGCGCTTGCTGCCGGCAAACCGGATGAGCCGAAGGCGCATTTCTGAACCGGATCCAACGCAAGGAATGAAAAAAGGCGCCGCTGCGGATGCAGGGCGCCTTTTTATGTTTGAGGACTGGCCGGATCAGGCGGTGGCAGGCGCCGTGGCGCGCCGCGCCAGCGCATCAAGGGACAGCGGACCAGCCCCCTTGAACACCAGCACCAACAGCAGGAAGGTCCACATCACCCGCTGGTCGACCAGACCAATGGCGTTGTCAAAGAGACTGCCCAGTTTCACGCCATGGCCGGTCACATCGACGATGGTCTGCACCCAGATGAAACCGATGGTGCCAAGAGCGGCCAGACGGGTGAGCAGACCAACAAGGATCAGCGCGGGCAGCACATATTCGGCGACAGTGCCGGCAAAGATCACCAGCCGCTGAAAGATATTGAGCTGGCTGACATCATAAAGCACCGCCTCGGCGGCCTTGGGGAAGATCTGACCAAAGGCGCCGGCAGAGGGCGAGAAAATCGAACCATCCGTCTTCAGCCCGGCAGAGTTCCAGTAGTAGACCAAGAGAACCGCGGCAAAGACCAGCCGGGCCAGGGTCGGGACGATGATATCGGACAGCCGGTCAGCCTTGCCGAAGATCGAGGTATAGGAGGAAACAAGCGCGTGCATCGGTTATCCTTTGCGGTCTAGGTCAATGATTGCACCGCCTTGCAGCAACAGGGCGAGCGGGTGTGAGAGGTCGAAATCCGGCTGGTCGGCCTGAACGGCGGTCAGCGCCTCGTCCAGCGTGGCACCAGCGATGAGGGCGGTGATCCAGTCCGCGCCCCCGGCGGGCAGCTCCTGAACGATGGGGTCGAATTCGGGCCGGGTGATCAGCACGTCCTGCGCGATATGGCGGGGCTTGGGCGCATTCTGTTCGGTGTTGAAGCGCCAGATGTCATAGATCGGCCAGGGCGAGCGCAGCAGGGTGACGGCGGGGGCCAGTGTCAGCCGGGTCGCCATCAGCTGATCGGGTGCAAGCGCTGCCAGACGCGCCGGGTCAACCGCAGTGGCGTCGGCAGCGTGATACGCCCGGCGCAGGGCAAGGTCGAGCCGCGCCGCATCGGGCAGATAGCCGAGATGTTTCAGCTGCTCCATCCCGGCGAGAAACGCGGGAAACTCAGCGCCATAGTGCATCATCAGCGGCGAGGAGGGCGGATGGGCGCGCAGATATATGCCCGCCAGCCCGTCGAGGTTCTGCTTGCCCAGCAGCTTGCCGATCAGGGGAAAGGCGCTGTGCATCGCCTCGGTCAGGGAGACCGCGATATTATTGCGATAGACGCTGAACCGCCGCCCGGCCGGCTGGCCGGTCGCATCCAGCAGCCCCTCAGGCACCGGCTGGCCCGCATCCATCATGGCGTGGGCGAATTCTGTCTGGCTGACAGTCATGCCGGCACCCGCTCCAGCGCGGTTGCGGCACGGGCGGCCTCGGCTTCCAGCACCGGCCAGGCGGGCACATCGGTGTCCCACTCGACCAGCACAGGCTTGGGGCCGGATTTTGCCAGCGTATAATCCAGCAGCGCCCAGACCGGATCCACCACCTCGGCGCCGTGGCTGTCGATCAGCAGCGGTTTGCCGTGGTCGTCCTGATCCTCATCATGGCCGCCAAGGTGGATTTCACCAACCTGATCCAGCGCAAAGGCGTCGATATAGCCCTGCGGCGAGAAATCGAGATTGGTGGCGGAGACAAAGACGTTGTTCACATCCAAGAGCAGCCCGCAGCCGGTGCGGCGGGTGATCTCGGCCAGAAACTCCGGCTCGGACCAGCTGCTTTCGGCAAAGGCGAGGTAGCTGGATGGGTTTTCCAGCAGCATCCGCCGCCCGATGGCGTCCTGCACCTGATTGATATGATCGCAGACCCGCGCCAGCGTGGCATCCGTATAGGGCAGCGGCAGCAGGTCGTTATAGAAATGGCTGTCATGGGTGGACCAGGCCAGATGTTCGGAGAAGCTGGCAGGATTGAGCCAGCCCACCAGATGCGTCAGCCGTGCCAGATGATCGGCGTCCAGCGGCCCGTCGCCGCCGATAGAGAGGCCGACGCCATGCACCGACAGGGCAAACTGTTCAGCCAGATGACGCAGCTGCGCGATCGGGCGGCCACCGTCGCCCATGTAGTTCTCGGCGTGGATTTCCAGCCATTTTACCGGGCTCGGCCGCTCAGCGCCGACAGTTGCAAGAATATCGGCGAAATGCTGCGGCTTGTAGCCAACACCGGCTGCGGCGGGCAGGGAAGGGGCGGCATCCAGCATGACAGGTCCTCTGATCCGGTTACAAAAAGGGCGGGAGAAATCCCCCGCCCCGCTGGTCTGGCCTGTGCTTATGCAGGCAGGTCACGTTCCAGCGGCTCCAGCGAGCCCTTGCGGTCGCTGCCATCGGCCATTGCGGGCAGTTCCATACCTTCGCAGCTGCCGGCATCGACCAGGGTCCAGGCGTTGCCCTGATAATCGACGGTCGAGGTGCCGGCGCAGGTGGTGCCGGGACCGGCGGCGCAGTCGTTCTGACCGGCGAGGGAGACGCCATAGCATTTCTCTTTGGACTGGGCGGCAGCCGGGGTGACCATGGCAGAGGTCAGTGCGGCAGCAACGGCACCAGCGACGGCGAGGGATTTTGCGGTGTTGGACATCGGTGTCTTCCTTCTTTGGAATTTGGTTGCGAGGCGGTTGTTACAGGTCAGACATTAGCTCAGCCTGAGAAGTGTTTGAATTCACGAGCCTGTGTCTCACGCGGGCGTCAGCAGCCGTGACCGCTTATTACAGCGAAGTGGCTGCTGAACCCTTAAAACCATGCGCAAAAAGAAACCGGCCCCGCAAGTGGGGGCCGGTAAAAAGGCAAAGATCAGCAAAAGACCGCAGGAATGTTACAGAAGATCCGGCGGAGTTGCCTCAACCGCCAGCGCTTTTGTTACAGCCTCCAGGGTTTCGACCTTGGTCTGTTTTTCGCCAAGACGGCGGACGGAAACGGTGCGCTCTTCGACCTCGCGGTGGCCGACGGCGAGGATGACCGGCACCTTGCCCACCGAATGCTCGCGAACCTTGTAGTTGATCTTCTCGTTGCGGATGTCGGCCTCGGCGCGCACACCGGCGGCGCGCAGGGTCTCAACAACCTCGTTCACATAGTCATCGGCGTCGGAGGTGATCGAGGCGACAACCACCTGACGCGGCGCCAGCCAGAACGGCAGCTTGCCTGCGTGTTCCTCGATCAGGATACCGATGAAGCGCTCGAAGGAGCCCAGCGTGGCGCGGTGCAGCATGAAGGGGCGGTGCTTGTTGCCGTCCTGGCCGATGAAATTCGCATCCAGCCGCTCGGGCAGGTTGGGATCCACCTGCAGGGTGCCGCACTGCCAGTTCCGCCCGATGGCGTCGGTGAGGGTGAACTCCAGCTTCGGACCGTAAAAGGCACCTTCGCCCTCCAGCAGCTCGTAGTCATAGCCCGCCGCCTTGCAGGCATCGCCTAGCGCCTTTTCCACCAGATCCCAGCTCTCGTCGCTGCCGATCCGTTTTTCCGGGCGGGTCGAGAGCTTGATGGTCCAGTCATGGAAGCCGAGATCGGCATAGACCTTGGACAGGAAGGCGATGAATTTTGCGGTTTCAGACTCGATCTGATCCTCGGCGCAGAAGATATGGCCATCATCCTGAGTGAACCCACGCACCCGCATAATACCATGCAGCGCGCCCGAGGGTTCATAGCGCGCACAGGAGCCGAACTCAGCCATGCGCAGCGGCAGGTCGCGGTAGGATTTGAGGCCCTGATTGAACACCTGCACATGGCAGGGGCAGTTCATCGGCTTCAGTGCGTTGACCGCCTTTTCGCGGGCATGTTCCTCGTCCACTTCGACGATGAACATGTTCTCCTGATATTTGTCCCAGTGGCCCGAGGCCTCCCACAGCTTGCGGTCCACCACCTGCGGGGTGTTCACCTCGACATAGCCGTCGCGGTCCTGCATGCGGCGCATGTAGTCCTGAAGGGTGGTGTAGATGCGCCAGCCGTTGGGGTGCCAGAAGATCTGGCCCGGCGCCTCTTCCTGCATGTGGAACAGGTTCATCTCGCGGCCCAGCTTGCGGTGGTCGCGTTTGGCGGCCTCTTCCAGCATGGTGAGATGCGCTTTCAGCTTTTCCTTGCCGGTGAAGGCAACGCCGTAGATCCGCTGCAGCATCTGGCGGGAGCTGTCGCCGCGCCAATAGGCGCCTGCGATGCTCATCAGTTTGAAAGCATCGCCCGGCAGCTGGCCGGTGTGCTGCAGGTGCGGGCCGCGGCAGAGGTCCTGCCAGTCGCCATGCCAGTACATGCGCAGCGGCTCGTCGCCCGGGATGCTCTCGATCAGCTCGACCTTATAGGGTTCGTTCAGGTCGGTGTAATGCTGGATCGCGCGGTCGCGCTCCCAGACCTCGGTGCGGACCTCATCACGTTTGTTGATGATCTCTTTCATCTTTTTCTCGATGGCGCCGAGATCTTCTGGGGTGAAGGGCTCTGCGCGGTCGAAGTCGTAATACCAGCCGTTTTCAATGACCGGGCCGATGGTGACCTTGGTGTCGGGCCAGATGTCCTGCACCGCGCGCGCCATCACATGCGCCAGATCGTGGCGGATCAGCTCATTGGCCTGAACCTCATCCTTCATGGTGTGGATGGCAATGGCGGCGTCCGCGTCGATCGGCCACTGAAGATCCCAGTGCTGCCCGTTGACGGTGGCGGAGATGGCCTTTTTGGCCAGCGAGGTCGAGATGTCAGCGGCCACCTCGGCAGGGGTGATACCTGCGTCATAGGAGCGTGCATTGCCATCGGGGAAGGTGAGAGAGATTTGGGCCATATCGGCTCTCCTCGTCGGTTTGGCGCCCACAGAACGCCCGGTTGCGGGTTATGGTGTTCTGCCCGTTTGGCAGGGGTATGCGAGGCTGTCAAGCAGGCGAGGGGCCAGCCCCTCGCGCTCCCCGGGATATTTTTCGCCAGAAGATGCAGCAGCGGCATCAGGGGGGCTGGATCAGGGGGGCTGGATCAGCGGGCGGGGGTTGGGACACCTTTGCGGATCAGGGCTGAGTAGTCTTGCGTGATGCCCCGGGCCTGCGCCCTGGCGGTGATGCTGCCGCGTTCGCGCAGGTCTTCGGTGCTGTAGCCTGCGGCCAGAACGCCCTGTTCATGGGCATATTCCGGCAGGTAGCCATTGGCCAGCAGCCGCCAGTCCAGCGGCACATCCTGAAGGATGGTGCGGATCATCGTCATCACCACGGTGGTGCAATTCGAGGTGAGTGAATTATACCACTGCGGCTGTGCGGCCAGCCGGTTGGCGGCCTCGACATATTGCATCAGCAGCGCGCGGGCGGTGTCGGGGTCGGTATTGATGCGAAACAGCTGCACATCCTCGCCGCGGGCATTGGTGCGGGTGCCCACCACATCGCGTTCATCGGCGGCGATCAGCACCAGCGTATTGGTCTTGAACAGATCCGCGATGGGGGAGAAGCCGCCGCCGACCTGACGCCGCACCTCGACCGACCAGGCGATATGGGCGCCATCGGCAAAGCCGAAGCTGACCACCATATGGGCCATCTCCGGTCCGGCCCAATAGGACATGAAGAGATCGACGGTGGTCAGCTGGCTGAGATCATAGCTGCGGGTCTCCCAGCGCGGGGTGAAGTCGGTCGGTGTGGTCCAGTCGAAATTGCGCACATCTGTCAGTGTCAGGATATCGCCGTCGCGGGTGCCGGTGACCTGGCGGGCCACATCGGGGGACCAGTTTGCCTCGGCCGGCGGGGTCAGGCTTGCCCACCACCAGATCAGCGCGGCCAGCGCCAGGCAGAAGGTGGCCAGCCCGCGCAGCGCACGGCCGCGGATCACCGCCCAGAGCGTGGCCAGACCAAGGCCCGCAAAGCCGGATGCCGCGGCTGTACGCCAGAGGCCGTCCACGGGCAGCCGGTACCAGAGCGCCAGCGCGCCCCAGAGAGTGGCCAGCAGGATCAGCAGGCAGAGAAGCCCGAGGCAGAGAAGGCGGAGGGCACGGGTCAAGGGAGGCTCCTGATTTGCGGCGGTTCTGATGTCGCGCGGACCCTAGGCAGGGCTGCGGCTGGCTGCAAGGGCATCAGGCGGTCGGGGCGGCGGCGTCCCGGCGCCAGCCATCTGCCGCCGGTGCCTCCTGCGGTGAAACCGGCCATTGCGGCGGCGCGGCTGCCGTGGCAGATCTGACATCAGCATAATGACCGGACTGCATCGCGGGGGAGACCATGGCAGCAACCCAATTTCTGGACTGTGACAGCGGCCGCCGTCTGGCCTATCACCTGAGCCCGGCCACCGGCGCGGCCAAGGATGCGCCGACGCTGGTGTTTCTGGGGGGGCTGAAATCCGATATGGAGGGCACCAAGGCGGTGCATCTGGAGGCCTGGGCCCGGGCGCGGGGCCTCGGGTTTCTGCGGTTTGACTATTCCGGCCACGGCGAAAGCTCCGGCCGTTTTGAAGAGGGCTGCATCGGCGACTGGCATCAGGATACGCTGGCGGCGGTAAAGGCATTGACCACAGGGGCGATCCTGCCGGTTGGCTCCTCCATGGGGGGCTGGCAGGCGCTGCTCCTGGCGCGGGCGATGCCCGAGCGGGTGGCCGGGCTGGTCACCATCGCCGCCGCGCCGGATTTCACCGAGGATGGCTATTGGGCCAATTTCACCGATCCCCAGAAGGCGGAGCTGGAGGCGCGCGGGCAGGTCGAACTGCCAAGCGACTACATGGAGCCTTATGTCATCACCAAACGGATGATCGAGGACGGGCGCAACCATCTGGTGCTGCGCGATCCGCTGGTGCTGGCGATGCCGGTGCGCTGCCTGCAGGGCACCGCCGACACCGCCGTCAGCACCGAGACCGCGCTGCGGCTGCTGGATCATGCCACCTGCGCCGATATGCGCCTGCATCTGGTGAAGGACGCCGACCATCGGTTCTCCGACCCGGCCTGTCTGGCGCTGATTGAAACCGCCGTGGCGGAGGTGCTGGGGCTATCTGGCGCGCCAGATATCGGCTAGGTTGAGTGGCGGGGCGGGCGCGCAGGTTCTGATGTAGTGACCTGCATCCACCACGCGACAGCTGACGCAGGCTATGGCAGAGTGTCGGGGATGATCTGCCACATAGCGCAGGGTGGCCCGAAAGGGGGCAACCCGACAGCAGCAGGACAGAGGCAGGAGAAGGGCAGGAGAGGATCCGATGGAGCAACGTATCAGCCTGATCACACTGGGCGTGCCGGATATGGAGCGGGCGGCGGCCTTTTATGAGGCGCTTGGCTGGCAGCGCGCAGACAGCCCCGATGGGGTCATTGCCTTTGATCTGATGTCGCAGACGCTGGGGCTTTATCCGCTGGCGTCGCTGGCCGAGGATATTGGCCTGCCACTGGATGAGCTGGGCACCGGCGCGATGACGCTGAGCCATAACACCCGCACTGCGGCAGATGTCGCTGCGCTGATGGCCCGGGCGGAGGCGGCAGGCGCCACGGTGCTGCGCCCGGCGGGAGAGGTGTTCTGGGGCGGCACCATCGGCTATTTCCGCGCCCCGGACGGCCATATCTGGGAAATCGCGCATAACCCGTTCTCGCCGCTGTCCGATGACGGCGCGTTCCGCTGGAACGGCTATGGCGCCCAAACCGAGGGATAAGCACAGGTGACAGACCGGTCAGGCGACGCACCGCAGAACATGAGCCGCCCTTCGCAGGCCCCGGCAGAGCGCGCCGCTGGCGCCCCGCTGGTTATGCTGCCCGGTCTGATGGGCAATGCCGAGGTGTTCCTGCCGCAGCTGCGGGCACTGTCCGGGGTGGTGCCGACGATGATTGCGCCGCTGCTCGGCGGCGACCGGATCGAGCTGATCGCCGATCATCTGCTGGCCCGGCTGCCGGCGCGGTTTTCACTGGCCGGACTGTCGATGGGCGGCATTGTTGCAATGGAAATCCTGCGCCGCGCGCCGCAGCGTGTCAGCCGGCTCTGCCTGATCTCCACCAGCCCCTTGCCCGACACGCCTGCCCAGGCCGCCGAATGGGAGCCGCTGATCATCGCGGCCCGCAGCGGTCGTCTGGCGGATGTGCTGCGCAGCTGCCTGCCGGTGGAGTGCCTGGCCCCGTCGCCGCAGCGGCTGGATATTCTGAACTCGATCTATGAGCAGGCCCTTGCACTGGGGCCGGAGCTGTTCCTGGCGCAGGCGCGGGCGTTGCAGCGGCGCACCGATCAGCAGGCGGCACTGCGTCGTTTCAAAGGACCCTCCCTGATCCTCTGTGGGGCGCAGGACCGGCTGACGCCGCTGAAACGCCATGAATTCATGGCCGCGCTGATGCCCAATGCGCGGCTTCATGTGGTGGAGGAGGCCGGACATCTGCCGACGCTGGAACAGCCGGATCAGGTGACCGGAGCGATTGCAGAATGGCTGGCGGAGGAAGACCGGCAGCTGGGCTGCCCGGCGGATCTGCCCGCAGACCGTCAGAGCGCTGCCGCCACAACCCAGCCGCAGCGGATATCGACGCCACCGGCGGAACCTGCGGCGGCATCGCCGTCAAAACCGTTGCCGCCGCTGACACTCACCAACCCACTAAAGCCATCAGATCCAATCGGTTAACCTGCAAAGCTTGTGCGGATCGCGGCCCGGTCGGCCGCAAAGACGGCACGGCGCTACCTGCGCAGCAGTTCCGCGCGCGCCTCCTTGCTGATCACCTCGGGTTCGCTGATTGGCGCACCGCTGTCGATGTCGAAGAATGGCGTCTCTTTCCAGCGGCCGGAGAGGCGCGCCGATATCATCCGGCTGAGCAGCGAGATGACCATCCGTGCCGCGCCTTCGGTGCGGGGCTGTTTGCCTGCCTTCGGAACAAAGGCGCGGGCGCGCACCTTGCCAAGCGCGGATGGGTCGGCAAACCGGTCCGACCGCATCCCGGCAAAGGGCAGGGTGGGTTTGGCCAGCGTATTGGCCATCGGTGTGCCGCAGCAGCCCGCATACCAGCGCAGCAGCCCCTTCGGGCTGAGCCGCATCACCCGCAGCAGATCCTGCCCCTGATGAAAGGTCACCCCATCGGGATTGACCTGAAACAGATCAACCGGTCCGGGGGCGGGGTCCGGCTGGTTGTGGTACAGCTCATTGGCGCGGCAATCGGCGCAGAAACAGACAACGCGGGTGCCGGCCTTGCGGGCCTCTGGCGACAGCGCGCCACGGATCTGGCCGCAGTCACAGGCGAAACTCAGGGGATCGGCCATTGCTGAAATGGTCCTTGGGCTGAAATGGGCTTTGGTCAGGGCTGGGCGCCCGTCTTATTTGGTCTGGCCTCAGCCTCGCCGGTCAGGCGGTCGCCTTGGTGCGTTTTGCTGCGGCTTTCTTCGGCGTGCGGGCATTCGCGTTCATGAATTCGATCACCAGCGGGCGGATATTATCGCGCCAGCTGCGGCCGGCAAAGATGCCATAATGTCCTGCACCCGGCTCCACATGGCTGGCCTTCTTTACCTCCGGCAGACCGGTGCAGAGATCCAGCGCCGCGATACATTGTCCGGGGGCCGAGATATCATCATTGGCGCCTTCGACGGTCATGACCGCCACATCGGAGATCTTGCCCATATCGACCTTGTGACCGGCGACAACAAAGTTGTTGCCGGCAATCTCGCCGCCCTTGAACACCCGCTCCACCGTCGACAGGTAGAACTCCGCCGTCATGTCCATCACGGCAAGATATTCGTCATAGAACCGGTTGTGGGCATCATGATCCGAGGCTTCCCCCCGGCTGACCCGCTGGATCTGATCCATGAAAGCCTTGGAATGGCGCTCGCCGTTCATCGACATAAAGGAGCTGAGCTGCAACAGGCCCGGATAGACCTTGCGGCCGACGCCCTTGTATTTGAAGCCGACACGCTGGATCATCGTCTCTTCCAGCTGGCCCATGGTGACCCGGCGGCCAAAATCGGTCACATCTGTCGGGGTTGCATCGGGATCCACCGGCCCGCCAATCAGGGTGAGCGACGACGGCTGCGCGCCCGGATCCTGCTCTGCCAGATAGGCGGTGGCGGCCAGCGTCAGCGGGGCCGGCTGGCAGACCGCGATTACATGGGTATCGGGGCCCATTTCACGCATGAAATCAACCAGATATAGCGTGTAATCCTCAATGTCGAACTTGCCCGCTGAAACCGGAATATCGCGGGCATTATGCCAGTCGGTGACATAGACTTCGCAATTCTCGATCAGGCTTTTGACGGTGGAGCGCAGCAGGGTGGCGTAATGGCCCGACATCGGCGCGACCAGCAGAACCTTGCGCGGCTGCTCGGCGCGGCCTGCGACGCGGAAATGGATCAGATCGCCAAACGGGCGCTCAACCACCGTGTCGATTTCCACCACGTGATCGCGGCCATCGGCGCAGGTCTGGGTATAGATGCCCCAATCCGGTTTGGTCACCATGCGCTGAAAACTGCGCTCCGTCACCTCGCCCCAGGCGGCCATCCAGGCAATGGCAGGATTGGGGATAGCGGCCAGCGCCGGGTTCGATGCCATCGACAGGGCGGTGGCCCCCAACCACTGATTGGTGTTACGCATTGTTTCCATCAGATCGTACGACATCATGTAACGCATGTTATATCTCCATTGCGTTGGCCGCTTGGATCCGATCTGAATCCACGTGCGGTTGTGTCACAACCCATCGGACGTTTCATGGCTTTGTCGTATGATGGGCGGACAGTATTCTGCATAGCAGAAAGATTACGGGGGATTTGTTAAGATGACAACAAGCGACAGTACGGATCCGGCAGTCTCGCCGGAACATATTGAACGAATTAAAAAAAATATGGAGCAGGTTGAGCAACTTTCAAAACGCCTGATGGATGTTCTGGCTCAGAAAAAATCTCACCCCCCTTCTCTGGACGGTCCGAATCAAGAGCTTTTTGCACGCGCAGCAACCGCCTATTGGGCCGAAATGGCCAAAAATCCCGCCAAGCTGTTGGAAAAACAGGTGTCTTACTGGGGGCAGGCGGTGGTGAATTTCGCCGAAGCCCAGGCGCTTCTGGCCAAATCCATAGAGGGCGACAGCCCCGAGGACGCCGATGAGGGCGCGCCCGATGACCGCCGCTTTGCCAATCCGATGTGGCAGTCCAACCCCTATTTTCACTACATCAAGAAACAATATCTCACCAATGCCGAGGCAATTCGCAACGCCGTCGCCGAGGTCGATGATCTGGAAGATGTCGACAAACGCCGCCTTGGCTATTTCGCCGATCAGATCGTGCAGATGATGGCTCCCACCAATTTTCTGGCAACCAACCCCGATGCGCTGGAAAAAGCGGTGGAGACCGAAGGTCAGTCACTGATCAAGGGGCTGGAGAATCTGGTTGCCGATCTGGAGGCCAACGACGGCGAGCTGGTGGTGCGGCTGGCGGATGAGACCGCCTTTGAGATCGGTCGCAATATTGCCACCACACCCGGTGAGGTTGTATTTCGCAACGAGATGATGGAGCTGATCCAGTACCGGCCGACCACCGAAACCGTGCATGAAACCCCCATCGTGCTGTTTCCGCCGTGGATCAACAAATTCTACATCCTCGACCTCAAGGCGCAGAACAGCCTGATCAAATGGGTGACCGAACAGGGCTATACGCTGTTTGTGGTGTCCTGGGTCAACCCCGGCGAGGATCAGGCGGACCTCGGTCTGGAGGATTATATCGAGAAGGGCTATCTGACCGCGATCGAAACCGCCAAGTCGATCTGCAAGGTGAAACAGATCAATGCCGTTGGCTACTGTATCGCGGGCACCACGCTGTGCCTGACGCTCTCGTTGCTGAAACAGTGCGGCGATACCTCGATCAAATCGGCGACCTTCTTTACCGCGCTGACGGATTTCTCCGATCAGGGGGAGTTCACGCCCTTCCTGCAAAATGATTTCATCGACGGGATCGAGGAGGAGATCACCAACAACGGCCTGCTGCGCTCGTATATCATGGCGCGGACCTTCTCCTTCCTGCGCTCCAACGATCTGGTCTACGGGCCTGCGATCCGCAGCTACATGATGGGGGAGACGCCACCGGCCTTTGACCTTCTGTACTGGAATGGTGACGGCGCGAACCTGCCGGGGCGGATGGCGATGCAATATCTGCGTGGCCTGTGTCAGCGCAATGAGTTCGTGCGCGACGGGTTCGAGCTGATGGGCCATACCCTGCATGTGCGCGACGTCACCGTGCCGGTGATGGCAATCACCTGCGAGACCGACCATATTGCCCGCTGGAAAGACTGCTACCGCGGTGTTCAGCAGATGGGCTCGCGCTCCAAGAGCTTCGTTGTGGCGCAGTCAGGCCATATCGCGGGCATCGTCAACCCGCCGACCCGCAACAAATACGGCCATTACACCAATCCCGATATGAAAGGTGACGCCGAGACCTGGAAAGAGGCGGCGAGCTTTCACGAAGGCTCCTGGTGGCCACGCTGGGAAAGCTGGCTGAAGAAACGCTCCGGCAAGCAGGTCAAGGCCCGCGAACCGGGCGATTCGCAGCATCCCCAGCTGACACCGGCCCCCGGCGACTACGTGCGGGTACAGGCAAAGCGGTCCGCAAAGCCCTGATTTTCCGGGCATTCGCAAATTATTCTGCATCGCAGCAAGAAAAACCTTGAAATGCTGCGATGCAGAAACAATATTGGGGTCATGCGAAGGCGGCAGAACGTTCTGGCCGCGTAACCAAGAGGAACCAGTACAATGGCTAAGACCCAAGATTTTACCGCGATGATGAAAGACATGATGGGTGCATTCCCGGTTGACACAACCGCGATGGAAGATGCGTTCAAATCGACCGCAGCCCTGAACGAAAAACTGTCCCAGGTTGCCCTGCAGGCCGCCGAGAAATCTGCCGAGATTTCCAACAGCTGGGCCAAGGAAACCCTGACCAAGCTGAGCGACGTCTCCAAGGCACAGGCCGAGCCTGCTGACTATGCCAAGGCAGCAACCGATTTCGCCTCCGCCTCCGCTGAAGTTGCCGCCGAGAACATGGCCGCCTTCGCCGAAGTTGCGAAAAAAGTTCAGATGGACACCGTTGAGCTGCTGATGTCGGCTGGCAAGGACATGTCCGAAGAAGCGTCCGCCGCCGTTAAGAAGGCCACCAACGACGTGACCTCCGCTGCGAAAAAAGCCGCAGCAAAGTAAGCGCTGAGCGCATCCGCAAAGGGGTTTTGCACTCCTCCCAATGAAATCTCTTTGCACCGAAGGGGGCAGGTCACCGGACCTGCCCCTTTTTCATTGGGCCACAGACCGCCTGGGGCCGCCAGAGACTCCCTGCGATGGCCAGCCCGCTGATATTGGATCCGACGATCATTTGTTGCGCGTTCCGGCGTAACGCTTCCCTTTTGTTCTGCGCTCGCATAGGCTTTGCTGCAATGCATCATGTCTGGGGAGAAATGACATGTCGGATCAGGATAAACCCTTGTTGATCAAACGATATGCCAGCCGACGGCTCTACAATACGGAGACCAGCGACTATGTCACGCTGGAGGATATCGCCGGTTTCATCCGCGAGGGGCGTGAGGTGCAGATCGTTGACCTCAAGACCGGGGACGACCTGACCCGCCAGTATCTCCTGCAGATCATCGCCGAACACGAAAGCCGGGGTGAGAACATTCTGCCGGTCAATGTGCTGAACGATCTGGTGCGCAGCTACATGGTGCCCGGTGGCGGGGTGATGCCGCAGTTCCTGCAAAGCTCCTTTGAGATGCTGCGCGAAAACCAGAGCAAGATGGTCGAGAATATGAACGCCATGAACCCGATTGCGCAGATGCCGGGGTTCGAGGCGATGAAGGCGCAGCAGCAGGCGTTTCTGAAGGCGATGACCGGCGGGTTCTCCGGCAACTGGCCCGGCGCTGCGAAATCATCCGGCGACAGTGACAGCGGCGAAGACGGCGACGGGCTGGACGATATCAAGCGGCAGCTGGCCGAGTTGCAGGACAAGCTCTCCAAACTGAAGTAAGATCCGACAGCGGCACGGGTGTTGATCCTGCGACCAAAGTCGCAGGGCTGCGCGCGTGTTTTTGATCCCGCTTGCGGGGCGGCGGCGTTAGACTCGGCGCGTCCCGTCTGCGGCCGGAATGTCACCTGCCATGGACCACATACGGCAATCGCCGCAACCCCGAGGTTCCAGATGCCCATGTCCAGTATCGCGCCCAGCATCGCGTCCAGTATCGAGCGTTTTGATGCCATCCCCGAAACCGCCCTGGCGTGGTATCGCGCGGGCCGGGCAACCGGCGGCGGGGCGGCGCTGGCGACGGTGGTCGAAACCTGGGGATCCGCGCCGCGCCGCGCCGGCGCGCAGCTGGCGGTTGCCAGCGATGGCCGGATCGAAGGGTCCGTTTCGGGGGGCTGCGTCGAAGGCGCGGTGATCCTGGCCGCGCAGGAGGCGATCGCCTCGGGGCGGCATCAGCTTCTGGAATTCGGCGTCAGCGACGGTGATGCCTTTGCGGTCGGGCTGGCCTGTGGCGGCACCATCCGCATTCTGGTCGAACCGGTGGGCGGCTCCCTGTCAGAGGCAACGCTGGCCGATCTGGTCGCTGCCCGCGCGGCCCGCCGCGCCCTGGCCTATGTGGTTGATCTCGACAGCGGTGCCGGGCGGCTGGAGACCGACGCCCACGCCGAGCGCAAACGCATGGACCGCTCCGGCGTCGAAGAGGACGGCAAGACCTTTGTCGCCGTTCACAACCCACCCCTGCGCCTGATCGCGGTGGGGGCGGTGCATATCACCCAGGCGCTGGTGCCGATGGCGCGGATTGCCGGCTACGATCCGGTCATCCTCGACCCGCGCGCGGCCTTTGCCTCGGCGGCCCGGTTCCCCAATGAACGGCTGATCGAGGACTGGCCCGACGAGGCGATTGCCGAGCTTGGTCTGGATGGGCGCAGCGCGGTGGTGCTGCTTACTCATGATCCGAAAATTGACGATCCCGCGCTGGAGGCCGCCCTGCGCTCGGACTGTTTCTACATCGGCGCGCTCGGTTCGACGCGCACCCATGCCAAACGGATTGCACGGATGCAGGAGGCTGGTTTTGACGAGGCGACGCTCGCCCGTATCCACGGTCCCATCGGGCTTGATATCGGTGCCGCAGGCCCGGCGGAAATCGCCGTGTCGATCATCGCCGAGATGACCGCGGTTCTGCGGGGGCGGCGCCCATGATCTTTGGCGAGGTGCCCCTCAATGAGGCGTCGGGATGCTATCTGGCCCATTCGCTGCAGGGGGCGGAGCACCGCATTGCCAAGGGCACCAGACTGGCAGCGCAGGATCTGGCTGACCTTGCCGCCGCCGGCCACCGCGCGCTGACCGTGGCGCAGCTGGAACCGGGGGATATCCACGAAGACCGCGCCGCAGAGCGGCTGGCCGAGGCGCTGTTGCCGGATCCTGCCGCATTGGGGCTGCGCATCTCCGGTGCCGGGGCAGGGCGGGTCAACCTTCATGCGCTTGGTCCCGGTCTGATCCGGGTCGATGCCGAACGGATCAACGCGCTGAATGCGGTCGATCCGATGATCACGCTGGCCACGGTGCCCGATTTCCACCGCGCCGATCCCGGCGGCATGGTCGCCACCGCCAAGATCATCTCCTACGCCGTGCCGGATGAGGCGCTGACGGCCGCCACCCGCGATGTGGCCGGGGCGATCCGCCTGATCCCGCCACAGCTGCGCCGCGCCACCCTGATCGAGACGCGCACCAGCGCGCAGACGCCCCCGGACAAGGGGCGCGCCGCGATGATCGGACGGCTCGACCGGTTCGACATGGCGATGGCGCCCCGGCAGGTGGTGCCGCACCGCGAGGCGGAGCTGGCCGCCGCGCTTGCGAGCCTTGGCGATGACAGCGATCTGATCCTGATCCTCACCGCCTCGGCCACCTCGGATCCCCTGGATGTGGCGCCCGCGGCGCTGCGCCGGGCGGGCGGAGAGGTTCTGCGCTTTGGAATGCCGGTGGATCCCGGCAACCTGCTGTTTCTCGGCCAGCTGTCCGGTCGACCGGTGCTGGGCCTGCCGGGCTGTGCGCGCTCGCCTGCGCTCAATGGGGCGGATTGGGTGCTGGAACGGCTGGTCTGCGGCATCGAGGTCAGCAGCGCCGATATCGCCGCCATGGGCGTCGGCGGCCTCTTGAAGGAAATCCCCACACGTCCCCGCCCAAGGCGCAGCGATCTCTGACCCCGACCTGCGGCTGCACCTGCGACTTTAGTCGTGGCGATGCGATTAGGGCTTCGCGCCGGCAAGCTCCCCGTGCTTAACTTCGGCCAGCGAGTTTTTGCGAGCCAAGGGAGGAGTTGATGGTGAAAGTCACAATGACCGTAAACGGTCGGACTGCCAGCGGAGAGGTCGAAGGGCGCACGCTGCTGTCCAGTTTCCTGCGAGAAGATCTGGGGCTGACCGGCACCCATGTCGGCTGCGACACCAGCCAATGCGGCGCCTGTGTCGTGCATGTGGATGGCAAAGCGGTGAAATCCTGCACCATGCTGGCGGCCGAAGCCGAGGGCGCAGATGTCGCCACCATCGAAGGGCAGGCCGCCCCCGATGGCACGCTCAACGTCATTCAACAGGCGTTTCAGGACCACCACGGGCTGCAATGCGGCTTCTGCACGCCGGGCATGGTGATGTCCGCAGCCGCGCTGTTGAAGGACAATCCAAAACCCAGCGAACAGGAAATCCGCGACTACCTTGAGGGCAACCTGTGCCGCTGCACCGGCTACCACAATATCGTGAAGGCGATCATGGCGGCCTCGGGTCAGGACATCTCTGCGCTGGCGGCCGAATAACGCCCGCCGCAGCTGCAATAGGACCCACGACTGAACCACAGCATGACCAAGAGGTCTGCCTCTGCGCAGACCGTCCAGGGAGGAAATTTGGACAATGCCAAAGGATAGCGGCATCGGCGCCAGCCCGAAACGGCGCGAAGACATCAGGTTCCTGACCGGAACCGGCAATTACACGGACGACATTAATCTCAACGGCCAGGCCTATGTGCATTTCCTGCGCTCGGATGTGGCCCATGGTCGGCTGACTTCGGTCGACACCGCCGATGCAGCCGCCATGCCCGGCGTTGTGCGCATCTTCACCGGCGCGGACTTCGAAGGTGTCGGCGGGCTGCCCTGCGGCTGGCAGGTGACCGACCGCTTTGGCGAGGTGATGCAGGAACCGGCCCATCCGGTGCTGGCCCAGGGCAAGGTGCGCCATGTCGGCGATCCCATCGCCGCCGTTGTGGCCGAGACCCCGGAACAGGCGCGTGATGCCGCCGAGGCGATTGTGGTCGATATCGAAGAGCTGCCGGCCGTCATCAACATGAAAGAAGCGGTCAAGGATGGCGCCACGAAGGTGCATGATGATCTGACCTCAAACCTCTGTTATGACTGGGGATTTGTCGAGGATAACCGCGAGGCGGTGGATCAGGCGATCAAGGACGCCGCCCATGTCACCACGCTGGAGCTGGTCAACAACCGTCTGGTCGCGAACCCGATGGAGCCACGCGTGGCAGTCGGGGATTTCAACCGCGCCACCGGCGACAGCACGCTTTATACCACCTCGCAGAACCCGCATGTGATCCGTCTCCTGATGGGCGCCTTTGTGCTGGGCATCCCCGAACATAAACTGCGCGTGGTCGCCCCGGATGTGGGCGGGGGTTTTGGTTCCAAGATCTTCCACTACGCGGAAGAGGCCTTCTGCACCTTTGCTGCCAAGGCTCTGAACCGGGCGGTGAAATGGACCTCGTCCCGGTCCGAGGCGTTTATGTCCGATGCCCATGGCCGCGATCACGTGACCAAGATCGAACTGGCGCTGGACGCCGACAACAATTTCACCGCGCTGCGCACCGAGACCTACGCCAATATGGGCGCGTATCTGTCGACCTTTGCCCCCTCGGTCCCGACCTGGCTGCATGGCACGCTGATGGCGGGCAATTATAAGACGCCGCTGATCTATGTGAATGTGAAGGCGGTGTTCACCAATACCGTTGCCGTTGACGCCTATCGCGGGGCGGGTCGGCCAGAGGCGACCTATCAGCTGGAGCGGGTCATTGATAAGGCGGCACGTGAGCTGGGGGTTGATCCGATCGCGCTGCGCCGCCAGAACTTCATCACCGAATTCCCCTATGCCACACCGGTTGCGGTGGAATATGACACCGGCGATTACCACGCCACGATGGACAAGCTGGAAGAGATCGCCGATCTCAGCGGCTTTGCCGCGCGCCGTGCCGCCAGCGAGGCCAAGGGCAAGCTGCGGGGCCTTGGGGTGAACTGCTATATCGAGGCCTGCGGCATCGCGCCCTCCAACCTTGTCGGGCAGCTTGGCGCCCGTGCAGGCCTCTATGAGAGCGCGACCGTGCGGGTCAATGCCACCGGGGGCATCGTTGTCATGACCGGTAGCCACAGCCACGGGCAGGGGCATGAGACGTCTTTCCCACAGGTGATCGCCGAGATGATCGGCATCCCCGAGGATATGGTCGAAATCGAACATGGCGATACCGACAAGGCACCGATGGGCATGGGCACCTATGGCTCGCGCTCGCTGGCGGTGGGGGGATCTGCGATGGTCCGTGCCACCGAGAAGATCATCGCCAAGGCGAAGAAGATCGCGGCCCATATCCTTGAGGCCTCGGACGCGGATATCGAACTGAAGGACGGCCAGTTCACCGTCGCAGGCACCGATAAGTCGCTGGCCTGGGGCGATGTGACCCTTGCGGCCTATGTGCCGCATAACTACCCGCTGGAGGATATCGAGCCGGGGCTGGAGGAAACCGCGTTCTATGATCCGGCGAATTTCACCTATCCCTCGGGCGCCTATGCCTGTGAGGTGGAGGTCGATCCCGACACCGGCAAGGTCACCATCGAAAGCTTTGCCGCGGCGGATGACTTTGGCAATATCGTCAATCCGATGATCGTCGATGGTCAGGTCCATGGCGGCATTGGTCAGGGCATCGGTCAGGCGCTGCTGGAGGCCTGTGTCTATGATGACGACGGGCAGCTGCTGTCCGCCTCCTTCATGGATTACGCCATGCCACGGGCCGATGATCTGCCGTTCTACAAGGTCGATCATTCCTGCCAGACGCCCTGTACCCACAATCCGCTAGGTGTGAAGGGCTGCGGCGAGGCTGGCGCCATCGGCACCCCGCCCTCGGTGGTCAATGCGGTGGTGGATGCGCTGCAATCCGCAGGCAAGGATGTCACCCATATCGACATGCCCCTGAGCCCTGCACGGGTCTGGGCGGCGATGAACGGCTAAGGGCTCATGGGGGCGCTGCCCCCATACCCCCGGGATATTTCTAGCCAGAAGAAGGGCCTCATGCGCTCTTTGGGAAGGAAGCGAAGATGTATGAATTTGAATTCGAGAAACCCGCAACCATCGCGGATGCGGTCAAGGCGCTGGGTGCGGAGGATGCCCAGGCTCTGGGCGGCGGGCAGACGCTGATTCCGACGCTGAAGCAGCGGCTGGCGATGCCCAGCACATTGGTGAGCCTGAGCGGGATTGCCGAGATGCGCGGTGTCTGCCCGGATGGCGATGCCATCGCCATCGGCGGCGCCACCACCCATGCCGAGGTCGAGGCGGCAACCGCCAAGAGCTATCCGGCGCTGTCGGCGCTGGCGGGCCATATCGGCGATCCGGCGGTGCGCAACCGTGGCACCATCGGTGGCTCGCTGGCCAATAACGACCCGTCCGCCTGTTATCCGGCGGCGGCCCTGGCCAGCGGCGCCACGATTGTGACCAACACCCGCGAGATTGCGGCGGATGATTATTTTCAGGGGCTGTTCACCACCGCGCTGGAGGAAGGTGAGATCATCACCAATATCCGCATGCCGGTGCCGCAGGCGGCGCATTACGAGAAATTCGTCCAGCCTGCCTCGCGCTTTGCCCTTGTGGGGGTGTTTGTGGCGCGGTTTTCTGAGGGTGTGCGGGTGGCGGTCACCGGCGCCTCGGAGGAGGGCGTGTTCCGCTGGAGCGCGGCTGAGGCGGCGCTGTCGGCGAATTTCGCGCCCGCTGCGATAGAGGGGCTGAGCGTGGATGCAGAGGGTATGATCGGCGATCTGCACGGCAGCAAGGCCTATCGCGCGCATCTGGTCGGCGTGATCACCAAACGGGCGGTGACGGCTGCGGCCTGAGCCATCAGCGCGAAACGGCAAGACGGCCCCGGCGATCTGCCGGGGCCGTTTGCTATCTGGTTGCTATCTGGGCCGGTACTGACTGCCGACGGCGATGATCATCAGGCGCGCAGGTAGCCGGACATCGTGTCGAGCAGCGTCTGGGTGCGCCCGGAGAGGTTGCGGATTTCCGAGGCGATGACGGCAAAGCCCTTGCCCTGATCGCCGATGCGCGCGGCCTCGATCGAGGCGTTGAAGGCAATCAGCTGAATATGACGGCCGACGGTTTCGGCGTTTTCGATGGCTTCGCGCATCCCGTCATCCCGGGCGCTGTCGCGGGCTTTCTGCGCGTCGAACATGTCTTTGGTCATGTCGATCAGAAAGGCGGAGACCTCCGGTTCGACCTTGTACAGCGCCTGCGCCGTGAGGGAGGGCATGTCGCGCACCCGCTTCAGCACCTCGGCATCCGATTTCGTGTTCAGCACCTCGGCAAAAGGGGTCAGCGCGTCGATGGATTTCTTCCGTTGCAGGCAGAGATCCTCGGGCAGTTCGTATTCGCTTTCGGCCAGCAGCTTGTCCAGGCCCTGGGTCAGCATCTCATAGGCGGATCTGATCCGGCTCACCGACTGGTCCAGCAGGTCTTTCATCGTGTCGGGCGCGTGCTGGGTGTCTTCATTGGCCAGCACCACCAGCGCGAGAGAGGCGGCGCGGCAGGGCGCGATGGCCATGAAGGCACTGTTTTGGACGTCGCTGAGAGGCTTCAAGGGAGGCTCCATATTTGGCGGTGATTTTATTGTCGGCGGCGACCGAACGTCCTCTATCAGGTAAGCTGCGGGCGTAAATAAAACGTGACCATAAAATACATCTAAGCCGTGTGGCGCGAAAAAATATCATCGGCGCCAATGGTGCAAGCCATTGCCGCGACGACGAAAAAACCCCGCTCCGATTGGGGCGGGGTTCGAACGGTCGCGCGTGTGATCGCGGTTATTTCTGCGGCAGGGGGCCGATCATCATGATCATCTGACGGCCTTCCATCTTGGGCATGTTTTCGACCTTGCCCAGTTCCTTGATGTCTTCTGCAACACGCAGCAGCAGGTCGCGGCCCAGGTTCTGGTGGGCCATCTCGCGGCCACGGAAGCGCAGGGTGATCTTTACCTTGTCGCCGTTTTCCAGGAACTTGTACACGTTGCGCATCTTCACTTCGTAGTCGTGGGTGTCCGTATTGGGACGGAACTTCACCTCTTTGACTTCGATGATCTTCTGCTTCTTGCGTGCTTCGCTTTCCCGCTTCTGCTGTTCATATTTGAACTTGCCGTAATCCATGATCTTGCACACGGGCGGGGTGGCATTGGGCGAAATCTCGACCAGATCGAGACCGGCCTCTTCTGCCATCTGCATCGCCTTGGCGGGGTGGACCACGCCAACGTTTTCCCCCTCAGCGCCGATCAGGCGAATCTCAGGAGCACGGATTTTTTCGTTGATGCGCGGGCCGGTGTCGCGTTGCGGCGGCGCATTATGGGGTCTGCGGGCTATGACGTCTATCCTTCTGTCACTTCGGAAAAGTGCCCGGAAAGTAACGGTCCCGGGCCTGCGATTCAAGTCAATTGCGGGTATGACTGCGCATACCGCTGTTTTCAAGGTTTGTTTGCACAGAACAGCGTCATCAACGGGTTAATTCTGCCTTGCGCTGATGTCGGCAGGCCGGGGTGGGCCAGACTGGCGGTGTTTGGCCGATGGCGGCGCCTGCCATTTATTCCCCTTGTAGTTTCAGGCGCCTAGCCCCAAGTGCTAAGCCATAAGCCTTGCCATGCTGCGGGGCATATGGAGAGATAAGGAGATCCATCATGAAACCGATCGTCATTGGCCTGGGTGTGGGAGCCGTCGCATTGGGCGGATATTTCTACGTCTCCTCCATGGGGACCGATCCCGAAACCGGCGCGCCTGCGACTGAAACCGTTGTGGTGACACCGGAGGCAGAACCTGCCGGTGAGACTGCCGCAGAGGTCGCTGCCGAAATCGAGAATGATGTGGCCACCGCCGCCGAAGAGGTCGAAGGCGCTGTCGACAGCTCCGTCGATGCGGCGGCAAAGGCCGTGAGCGATGCGGCCGCAGCGGTTGCCGAGGCGACCGAGGAAACCGTGAACGAGATTGCCGAAGGTGTCACCGACACTGCCAATCAGTTGCAGGACAGCACTGCGGCTGCTGTGGATGCGGCGGGTGACGAGGCAGCGGCGGCAGGTGATGCCGTTGCCGATACGGCAGCGGCGGCAGGCCAGGCGGCAGAGGATGTTGCCAATGACGCCGCCGAAACCGCCGAGGCGGCAGGCGATAGCGTGGCGGATGCCGCCTCCGATGCAACGGCCGCGGCTGAAGAGAACGGCGAAGCCGCCAGAGACGCGCTGCTGACGCCTTCGGGCTTTGACTATGACAAGGTGATCGCGATGATCGAGGACTCCTCGATGGAGGCGACACAGAAGGCGCTGCTGGTCACCACCCTGGGTCAGGCGCGTGACAATCCGGCCCTGCTGGAAGCGACGCTGAAACGCATCAAGGACGCGCTGCCGCAGTAACGCGGGCAGATGTGCCAGACGACAAAGGCCCCCGCCAAACTCTGGCGGGGGCCTTTTTTACATCAGTGCCGTCGCTGCGGATCAGTCGAGGAAGGCTTTTTCCACCACGAAATGCGCAGGCTTGGAATTGGCACCTTCTTCCAGACCATAGGTGTTTTCAAACAGGTCCTTCAGTTCGAGGTTGAACGCCAGGTTGCCACAGATCATCGCGCGGTCGCTTTCGGGGTTCAGCGGCGGCACGCCAAGATCGGCAAAGGCCTCGCCCGAGCGCATCAGATCGGTGATCCGGCCCATCTTGGGGCTCTCCTCGCGGGTGGTGGTCGGGTAGTATTTGATCTTCTTCCAGAAGCCTTCGCCAATCACCTCATTGAGCAGCTCATCGGTCTTCAGGCTTTCGATCAGCTCGGCGCCATAGGTCAGCTCCCCGACTTCGCGGCAGGTGTGGGTGATGATCACCTCATCAAATTTCTCATAGGTTTCCGGTTCGCGCAGCAGGCTGGCAAAGGGCGCAAAACCGGTGCCGGTGGCAAAGAACCAGATGCGTTTGCCGGGGACCAGCGCGTCATGCACCAGCGTGCCGACGGGTTTGGGGCGCAGGATAATCTCATCGCCCACCTTGATGTGCTGCAAACGCGAGGTCAGCGGGCCGTCCTGCACCTTGATCGAGTAGAATTCCATTTCCTCGTCCCAGCTGGGCGAGGCGATGGAATAGGCGCGCAGCAGCGGTTTGACCTTACCGGTCTTGGGGTCGGGATCGTTCATCAGACCGATCATCACAAACTCGCCCGAGCGGAACCGCAGGGAGGCAGGCCGGGTCACCCGGAAGGAAAACAGTCGATCCGTCCAGTGCTTGACCTCGGTCACGGTCTGGGCGTCGGGCAGGGCCGGTACGGCTTTGGCCGGTTTCGGATCGTTGGCAATGTCGGTCACAGCTTCGGTCACAGCTTCAGTCACGGGGGTCATCTCGTTCATCGGTTGCTCTGCCGGAGGAGTAGCCGGCACCTCTGATTAGTCTTTGATACAGGTCAGGAAAACCCCCTGTTTTGCGAAACCGGCTCCGCGCAGGGCGCAAGGGAGCCGGGCCGACAGCGGGTCGTCCCATGAAGCGGAAGGGGGCTGGCTTAGCGCGCGGCGGTGCCGCGCAGGCGGGCCTGATAGTCATGCGCCTGCCAGTTGGCACGGTCGAGCCACTGGTCCTCGGGCTGGCGGGTGGCCAGATCGTCGCTGATCTCCACCTCGTCAAACCCGGAGCGCCGCGCCATCGCATATTGATCGGCCAGCACATGGCCATAGGCGCGCAGACGGCCGGTGTAGCCGGCCAGCCGCAGGCGCCGGGCGAGGGTAAAGCCCCGGCCATCGGCAAAGCTGGGGAAATGAATACGGATCATCTCCAGCCCCGGCAGCTGGTTGGACAGCGCCGAAGGGTCGGCATCAGGCTGCATCTCAATGGCGGTGTCGCTGTCAAAGCCCGCTGTCCAGCTGTCGGGGCCAAAGCCCGTATCGGTCACAATCACGCTCATCTATCAGGCTCCTGTGCGAATGAATTTGCCATCCACCACGTGGATGCCGCATTCTTCCTTGTCTTGGTTGCGCCAGCGCCCGGCCCGCGGATCTTCGCCTTCCTTGACGGGCGAGGTGCAGGGGGCGCAGCCGATTGAGGGGTAGCCCTTGGCCACCAGCGGGTGACGGGGCAATCTGTTTTCATCCATATAGGCGCGCACATCCTGCGGCGCCCAATGGGCGAGGGGGTTGATCTTCAGCCGACCGGTGGGGCCGGTGGCGGCCTCTTCCACCTCGAAGAACTCCAGCGCCGCACGGGTGCCTGCCTGGAACCGCTTGCGCCCGGTGATCCAGCCGTCAAACCCCGCCAGCGCCTTTTGCAGCGGTGCCGTCTTGCGCAGGGCGCAGCAGGCGTCGGTATCCGAGAACCGCAGCGCGCCATAGGGGTCTTTTTCGGCGATATCAGCGGCGCGGATCACCTGCACATTGCGCAGGCCCAGCCGCTCGCTCACCTCCTGCTGGTAGACCAGCGTTTCGGTGAACAACAATTCGGTATCGACAAAGACCACCGGCGTCATCGGGTCGATCACCGCCGCCATATGCAGCAGCACGACCGATTCCGCGCCAAAGCTGGAGACCAGCGCGATATGGCCCGCATCCTTCAGCGCGCCTTCCATCACCGCGGTGGCAGAATGGTGGCGAAAGCGCGCATTGAGCGCATCCACCTTTGTTGCCAGTGCCAGTTGATGCGCACTGCTGGGGCCTTGGTGTGTGTCAGTCGGTAGTGCCGCTGCATTGACCATGGTGCTAAGCAACCTTTTTCTGGGCCTCGGGGTAAAGCGCGGCCTTGAACGGATCCATGCCGACGCGACGATAGGTCTGGAGGAAGGTTTCCTCGGCGCTGTCGCGCAGAGAGAGATAGGCGGTGATCAGCCGTTCCACCGCAGGCACGATTTCATCATAGGCAAAACCGGGGCCGGTGCGGGTGCCAATGGCGGCGGTTTCTGTCGCGTCGCCACCAAGGGTGATCTGGTAGTTCTCCACCCCGGCGCGGTCGAGGCCTAGAATGCCGATGTGGCCGACATGGTGGTGACCACAGGCGTTGATGCAGCCCGAAATCTTGATCTGGAGATGACCCACCTCATGTTCCAGCTTCAGCTCTTCAAACCGGGTGGCAATCTCCTGCGCCACCGGGATCGACCGGGCAGTGGCCAGCGCGCAGTAATCCATGCCGGGGCAGGCGATGATATCGGAGATCAGCCCGACATTGGCGGTGGCCAGCCCGTGGTCCTTCAGCGCGGCGTGCAGGGCCGGCAGGTCCGATTTATGCACATGCGGCAGGATCACGTTCTGCTCATGGCTGATGCGCAGCTCGTTATAGCCGAACCGCTCTGCCAGATCGGCCATTGCCCGCATCTGCGCGGCGGTGGCGTCACCGGGGGTCTGGCCATGCGCCTTGATCGAGATGGTGACGATGGCGTGGTTGTCATCGCGGTGCTCGGCCAGATTGGTATCCGCCCAGGAGCGGAACACCGGATCGGCATCATAGGCGGCCAGATAGGTCTCCAGATTGCCGCCGCGCAGTTTGGGCGGGGTGAAATGCGCCTTGATCTCCTCCAGCAGCACTTGATCGGTGCCGTCAAAGGTTTTGCGACGCTCTTCAAACCGCTCCTCCACCATCTCGCGGATGGTGTCGATGCCGTTTTCCAGTACGGTGATCTTGATGCGGGCTTTGTATTTGTTATCGCGCCGACCCAGCAGGTTGTAGACCGCCAGCACGGATTCCAGATAGGGCAGCAGATCGGCCTGCGGCAGGTAATCGCGGATCACCTTGCCAATCAGCGGCGTACGGCCAAGGCCGCCGCCCACGATCACCTCAAACCCGGCAACGCCGTCACGTTCGACCATGCGCAGACCGATGTCATGCGCGCGGGTCACGGCGCGGTCGTTGGAGCTGCCGGTGATGGCGATCTTGAACTTGCGGCCCAGGAACTGGAATTCCGGGTGATCGGTGGACCACTGGCGGATCAGCTCGGCATAGGGGCGGGGGTCGGTCAGCTCATCCTTGGCAGCAGCGGCGAAATGATCCGAGGTCACATTGCGGATGGTATTGCCGGAGGTCTGGATCGCGTGCAGGCCAACCTCGGCCAGCGCGTCCAGCATATCGGGCACATCGCGCAGCTTGGGCCAGTTGTACTGGATGTTCTGGCGGGTGGTGAAATGGCCATAGCCCTTGTCCCACTTCTCCGCCAGCAGCGCGAGGGTGCGCATCTGGTCAGAGTTCAGCGTGCCATAGGGGATCGCCACCCGCAGCATATAGGCGTGCAATTGCAGATAGAGACCATTCATCAGGCGCAGCGGCTTGAACTCATCCTCGGTGAGAGAACCGTCAATGCGGCGCTCCACCTGGGCGCGGAACTGGGCGTTGCGTTCGGCGAGGAACGCGGTGTCGAAATCGTTGTACTTATACATTTGCTGCGGCCTCCTGCTTGCCGTGGCGATAGTTGGATGGGCCGGTGCGGCGGAAATCTTCACGGAAATGGGTGGGTTCGGGGCCGTCAGCCCCCGCTTTTGCATCGGTCAGGTAGATGCCCACCACATGCTGCGCGTCTTTCTCCGCTTCGAGCAGGCGCAGCTGGGCTTCGGCCTCATCTTCGATCAGCTCGGCCTCTTTCAGCTCGCGGCTCCAGCCGTTGGTGTCGGTGAAATAGATCACGTCGCCCTCAAGCAGGTCGTTGGCGGTGATGATTTTCGGGGTAAAGGGGCGGGGCATCAGGCAAGCTCCATTTTCAAATCTGTCAGGGCCTGGGCGCTGGCGCGCGGGGCAAGGCCGAGGAATGTCAGAGCCGGGCCGGTCAGTTCGGCGGCGGCAAGATCGGTGGGCAGGCGGTCCAGCGTGGTTTCGATCACCCGCTGATTGGCGCGCGAGGCATTTTCGACAATGGTCATCGGCGTGGCGCGGTCCGCACCGTGCATGATCAGGCGGCCCTGCACGAAACGCGCAGATTTCTTGCCCATGTAGATGGCGGCAACCTCACCCGGACGGGCGAGAGCAGCCCAGTCGTGATCGGCAAAGCCCTTCATGTCGTGGCCGGTCAGAAACCGCACCGAGGCATTGCGCCCGCGCTGCGTCAGGCTCTGGCCGATGGAGGCCACGGCCGCGGAGGCGGCGGTAATACCCGGCAGGATCTGATAGGCGACGCCGGCAGACTCGCAGGCGGTGAGTTCCTCATCGAGACGACCATAGACGGTGGGATCGCCGGATTTCAGGCGCAGCACCTTCTTGCCCGCACGGGCATGGGCCACCATGCGGGCGCAGATCTCCTCCTGGCTTACCTGCGGGCCGAATCCTTCCTTGCCGACGTCTTCCAGCTGGGCCTGCGGACCTGCAAGGGCCATGATCTCGGCGCTGACCAGACGGTCAAAGAGGATCACATCCGCCTGCAACAGCGCGCGCGCCACCTTCAGCGTCAGGAGGTCAGGATCGCCGGGGCCGGAGCCGGCAAAGGCGACCTCGCCAGCCACCAGCGACGTCGCGGCGACGGAGCCACAGGCCTGCGCGGGCTTCGGCAGCGGCGCAGGGGGCGTTCTGGTGTCTGGACCGGTCATCTGGGGCCTCGTCTGGTTTGTTTGACTTACCCCTGAATATAGGAAATATTCCCCCTTATCCGCTATATGGCGCGGCAAATAAGGAAGATTGTTCCAGCTGGCGGCAGATGCAGGCGGGTTGATCCCCAAACAAGGAGAAAACAGGAATGACAGTGCGGATCGACGGCACGGACCGGAAAATTCTGGCGGAGCTGCAACGCGATGCGGGCCAGTCGCTGGATGAAATCGCCCGCCGTGTGGGCAGTTCCAAGACGCCGGTGTGGAATCGCATTCGCAAGCTGCGTGAGGCGGGTGTTATCGGGCGGCAGACCATGGTGCTGGATGCCGAGGCGCTGGGGTTTGAGGCCTGTTTCTTTGTGCTGATCCGCACCTCGGCCCATGAGGCGGAGTGGCAGGCGAAGTTCCTGAAGGCGTTGCAGGATCGACCGGAGGTGCAGGAGGCGCACCGGCTGGCGGGGGATATCGACTATATCCTGAAGGTGCGGGTGAAGAACGCCCGTGCCTATGACAACTTCTATCAGGCGCTGATTTCCGAGGTGCGGGTGCATAATGTCACGGCCCTGCTGTCGATGGAGGAGATCAAATCCACCACCCTGCTGCCGCTAGAAGCCATCGCAGAAGAATAGCGCGCGGTCGTCAGATGGTGGCAAAGGAAAGGGGGCGCTGCCCCCTTTTTCGTGACCCACGCCTGCGGCGCAGGTCACATCCCCCGGAGTATTTCTGGAAAGATGACGGGGCGGCGGGGCAGCCAGTCTGGACGCTGGGCTTGCGCAGCGGGGGCGCTCCGGCAATGGTGAGGTATTTGCAGTTGAGTTGACTTGATCATGGCCATTTCCCCATCCTCTGCGGCACCTGTGGGTGCGGTGACGGCGCGCCTGATGTTTCTGCTGCTGTTGTTCTGCGGCACGATCTGCACCGCCATGATTGTGCCCTTCATGAGCTATTTTCTGGTCAGGGGGTTGGGGTATGAGCCCTGGATCATCAGCGTTTATGCCGGGATGGCGATCAGCCTCACCCTGGTGGCCAACCGGCAGTTTGCCCGCCGCATCGATGCCGGCGCGCGGGTGTTTCCCTTGATCGGACTGGCCGCGGCGGGGTTTGTGTTTGCGGCCGGATCGCTGGCGCTGCTGCCCGCGCTCTGGGTGGTGCTGACGGCGGGTGTTATAGGGTTCGGGATCAGTTCCAGCGCGGTGTCGACCATGTTCAGCCTGGGCGGCAGTCTGGCCGAGCGTCACAAGGTGGAGCGGGTGCGGTTCAATGCGCATATGCGGGCCACGACTTCAACGGCCTGGATGATCGGCCCGGCTGTCACGTTTCTGATTGCGGATGGGATTGGTCTTCGGGCGGTGTTTGTGATGGCTGTTGCGGTGTCGATGGTCTGGATCTCTTTGTGGTGGTTTACGCTGCCCCGTGACATCACCACGATGCCGGGCCGTGCGCCCGCGCAGGACAGCGCCGGCCAGACCGCAGTGGCGCCGCAGGGTTTGTGGCTGGCGGCCGGCTTTGTGTTCTGCCTGTCGAGCGCGCATTCGCTGACGTTTTCCGCCTTGCCGATCTTTTACGTCGAAGAGGTGGGGCTGCCCGGCTATGCGCCGGGGTTTGCCTTTAGCATCAAGACCTTTGTCGAGGTGATTGCGATCTTCTCCACCCCTTGGGTGATTGCGCGCATCGGCATGTGGCGGGCGCTGCTGGTGGTCACCGGGCTGGCGGTTGTGACGATCCAGCTGCTGGCGGCGGTGCAGAGCTTTCCGCAGATGCTGGCGGGGGCGGCGCTGGAGGGGCTGTATTACGGGTTCTATGCCAGCCTTGGCATCAGCTATGTGCAATCCTTTGCGCCTGACACACCCGCCCGCGCGACGGCGATCTACTGGAATACACTGATGGTGAGCGGGGTGATGGCGGGTCCGGCTGTGGGGCTGATTGCGCAGGCCTATGATTTTCAGACCGTGATCCGCTGCGCGTCGGCTGTGGCTGTTGTGGCTGCTGCGGTGCTGATCTTTGGACGGCCGCGAAGCCCAGCCTGAGGGGGCGGTGGTGTTGTGGCAGGCCGCGCCGGCCCGCCACGTTGGGGGATCAGACCTGAACCATCAGGCCTGTCAGCCCGTGGAAATGGTAGGTGTTGTTATACTCCGGCGCGGCGGCCAGTTTCAGGTCGGGGCAACGCTCGAACAGGATCGGCAGGGCGATCTGCATCTCCATCCGCGCCAGCGGCGCGCCGACGCAGAAATGCAGCCCTGCGCCAAAGGAGGTGTTCACCTTCGCCGGGCGCGTGGGATCGAAGCGCTCGGGATCCTCCAGCATTTCGGGGTCGCGGTTGGCCGCCGCCAGCAGCAGCGCCACCTCATCGCCGCGCTGGAAGGTGTGGCCGAACATCTCGACCTCTTCATAGGCGTAGCGGGTGAACATATGCAGCGGCGGGTCATAGCGCAGGATTTCCTCAACCAGACCTTCTATGCCGTCGGGAGCAAGCCAGCTTGTGTCCCAGCCCTGTTGCAGCATGGTTTTCACGCCATTGCCCAGCGAATGCACAGTGGCCTCATGGCCTGCGTTCAGCAACAGGATGCAGGTGCCGATCAGCTCATCGGTGGAGAGGCTTTCGCCGTCTTCCTCGGCCTGAATGAGGCGGGTGATCAGATCCTCGCCCGGGGTCTTGCGGCGTTCGTCCACATAGGCGGTGAGGAAGTCGATGAATTCCTGGCTGGCGCGGGCGGCGGCGTGTTCGGTCTCGACCGTCTTGGAGGCCTGATACATGGCGACCATCTTGTGCGACCAGTCCAGGAGCTGCGGCGCCATATCCTCGGGCACGCCCAGCAGGCGGCAGATCGCGATCACCGGGACCTGAGTGCAATAGGTGGACAGGAGGTCAAAGGGCGCGTCCTGAGGGAAGGCGTCGATCAGCTCGTGGCAGAGGGTTTCGAGACCGGGCGCCAGCGCCTTGATCTCGCGGCTGGTGAAGGCGCGCAAGACAAGGCGACGCAGGCGGGTGTGGCGGGGTGGCTCTGCATCCAGGAGCGAATGCGCCTCGACCTGCAGGAAGGGGGCGAGATGGGCGGGGCTTTCGCGCGCCATCTCCGGCGGGATCTCGCGGCCAAAGCGGCGGTCGCGCAGCAGGGTATGAACAGCCGGGTGCGAGAAGGCCGCAACCATCTTGTAGTCCTGCCAGTAATGCAGATGTCCGTTCGCGCGGGCCTCGGCGTAAAAACCGTAGGGGGATTGGACAAAATCGGGGTCGGTGGGGGATTGGGTCAATGTCTTCATCTGCGCAGCTTTTGCCAAGGCGGCTGGTCAATGCAAGGGGGGCTTTGCTACTGTGCGGCCAATGACGCAGTTTCACGCACATCGCTGGATCATTCTGGCGCTTCTTCTGGGGGCGGTGACGGCTGTGGCAACGGGTGTCTACCGGCTGGGCTATCGCCAAGCGCTTGATTCGCTTGCCGAACGCAGTGCAGCGGATCTGGCGCTGGCCTCGGACCGGGTGACCACGCAATTGCAGGTCTATCAGGAGCTTGCCGTGCTGATGGCTGATCACCCGACGCTGAAGCAGCTGGACCGCGCCGAGGCACGGGCGGCGGCGCAGGGGCTGCTGCGCGAGGTGGCGGACAAGACGGCGGCGCTGGATGTGTTCTTTGTCGACCGGGCGGGGCGGGTGGTTGTGGCTGCTGAGGGTGTGATGGGGCGCGATGTGACCCAGAGCCGCTACTTCCACCGTGCGATGCAGGGGGCGCTGGGCACCGGATATGATGTGCTGCAACCGGATGGGCGGCGGGCCTATGTCTATGCGGCCCCTGATTTCGACGGCGATGGCCGGGTGCGCGGTGCCTTGGTGGTGGTGGCTGATGTCGAGGATGTTGAGCAGACCTGGCGCGGCTCGCTGCCGGCGGTGTTTTTCACCAACCGGGGCGGTGAGGTGTTCATTGCCAACCGGCGGGAGCTGTTGTTCTGGCAGCGCAGCACCGACGGGCCGGGGTTGTCGCCACCCGATGGGCGACAGGTGGCGCTTCGGTCCTGGCTCGAAGGGCAGCATGAGATCTGGGATCTGCGCTGGTCGCCCTATCTGCCGGAGCGGGCGCTGCATCAGGCGGTGAACCTGCCGCAGATCGGCATGGTGGGGGAGATCCTGGTGGATGTGGCCCCGGCGCAGCGTCTGGCAGGATTGCAGGCGGCGGCGATGGCGGCGATCGTGCTGGCGCTGGGCACGATGCTGGCGCTGGCGCTGGAACGGCGGCGCACACTGGCGGAGGCCAATGCGGCGCTGGAAAGCCGGGTCGAGGCGCGCACGCGGGCGCTGTCGGCCACCAATATGCGGCTGACCCGCGAGGTGCAGGAACGTCAGGAGGCGGAGGCGGCGCTGAAACGCGCGCAGGAGGAGCTGGTGCAGGCGGGCAAGCTGTCGGCGCTGGGGCAGATGTCGGCGGGGATCAGCCATGAGCTGAACCAGCCGCTGATGGCGATCCAGCAATATGCCGAGAACGGCGAGGCTTTTGTGGCGCGCGGCAAGCCGGAACGGGCGGGCGAGAACCTGGGCCGGATTGCGCAGATGGCCGGTCGGATGGCGCGGATCATCAAGAACCTGCGTGCCTTTGCCCGCAACGAAAACGAACCGATGGGCCGGGTCGATCTGGTGCAGGTGATCAATACCGCCGCCGAGCTGACGGAGCAGCGGTTGCGGCAGGACGGGGTGGCGCTGGTCTGGCAGCCGCCTGCGGAGCCGGTCTTTGCCTGGGGCGGCGAGGTGCGGCTGTCGCAGGTGTTTGTGAACCTGATCAACAATGCCGCCGATGCGATGCTGGATCAGGAGCGCCGCGAGATCAGGATGGCGATTGAGACCCGCGGCGGGGATGCTGCCGCGCGGCTGGCGGTGACGGTGCGCGATATCGGTCCGGGGCTGAAGGAGCCCGAGAAGATCTTTGAGCCGTTTTATTCCACCAAGGCGGTTGGCAGCGCCGATGGCATGGGGCTGGGTCTGTCGATCTCTTACGGGCTCGTGCAGAGCTTTGGCGGCGATATCCGGGGCGTCAACACCGGCGATGGCGCCGAATTCACGGTGGAGCTGGACCGCTGGCGTGCGCAGGCAGGTGCCGAGCCGCAACAACAGGATGAGGTGGCATGACCAATCGTGTCTTGGTGGTGGACGATGATGCGGCGGTGCGGGCGGCGCTTGGCCAGACGCTGGAGCTGGCGGAGTGTGACGCGATCACGGTGGGATCCTTTGTGGCGGCCAAGGATCTGATCACGCCCGATTTTGACGGGGTGATCCTGTCGGATATGCGGATGCCGGGACGCGACGGGTTTCACCTGTTGCGCTATGTGCGCGAGGTGGACAGTGATCTGCCGGTGATCCTGCTGACCGGTGAAGGTGACATCCCGATGGCGGTGCAGGCGATGGCGGAGGGGGCGTTTGATTTCCTCGAAAAACCCTGCGCCACTTCGGATCTGATGACGGTGGTGCGCCGGGCGCTGAAGACGCGGGCATTGGTGCGGGAGAACCGCGCACTGAAGTCGCGGCTGGAAAGCGGCGATGCGGCGGCGCGGATGATCTTTGGTACCTCGGCGCAGGTGGAGGAGCTGCGCGCCCGTGCCCGCGCGGTGGCGGCCACGGGGGCCGAGGTGCTGGTGACCGGTGCACCGGGTGGCGGGATCTCCAAGGTGGCGGAGGTCATTCACCTGATGTCGCCGCGTGGTCAGGGCGCGTTTGTGAAACGCCCGGCGGCGGGGCTGACCCCTGATGGGTTTGCGGATCTGTGCCGGGAGGCGGCGGGCGGATCGCTTTACCTGGATGAAATCGCCGCCCTGCCGAAAGAGACGCAATATGCCATGCTGGAGGCGCTGGAACAGGGGGTGGAGGCACGGGTTCTGGTTGGGACCGTCGCGGATCTGGCCGAGGAGGTGACGCGTGGCGGATTTCTGGCGGATCTGTTCTATCGGCTAGACGTGATGCGGGTGCGCATTCCGGCGCTGTCGGAGCGGCCCGAGGATATCCCGGTGCTGTTCAGCCATTACGTGGCGCAGGCGGCAGAGCAGGCGGGCATTGCCGTACCGGATATTCCACCGGACCATCTGGCGGCGCTGATGGCGCAGGATTGGCCGGGCAATGCGCGATCGCTGATGTCGGCGGCCATGCGTTTTGTCCTCGGCATGCCGGAGGAGGCAGCGCAATCGGCGGAACTGGGGCTGGCGGAGCAGCTGGCGCAGGTCGAGCGGTCCTTGCTCATAGCAGCGCTGGGCCGGCAGAACGGCCATGCCTCTGCCGCGGCCAAAGCCCTGAAGCTGCCGCGCAAGACGTTTTATGACAAGCTGGCGCGCTATGGCATCCGGCCTGAGGACTATCGCCGCTGAGCGCGGTCTGCTGTGTCTTTCGCTGTTTCTCGCCACGCCTGATCGGGCGGCGAGGGCAGTGAATGGCGGCGCCGCCGGATGGCCCCTAAGGGCGCATGGGCGGAGGGGGATGGGCGCGGGTGTCAGCCGGGGCCCATGTCCGTCAACCATGGCTGTCTGGACGCCTGCACCCTGCATGCTGCGGGGCGCGGGCCGGTCTCCTGCCGGGGCATGTGCCAGATGCCCCGGATCGGTGGACCGTGTGTCAGACGGCCCGGATGTCGCGACCGGCCCAATGTGACAGCTGCGGGTTAATCAAACCCGGGCAGGGCGCGCGGCGCCTGTGCAACGCCCCGGCGCCGCTGGCTCTGCCCGGTACGGGCGTCGGATTTGAGTATTTATGGAAAGATGACGGGCGCTGATTCCCAAGACCGCATCCCGGGCCGCGTCTCGCGCACGCGCAGAATGTGCGGAAATCCGCACAGCAGGGCCGCCTCCCTGTGCGGGAATTCGCACAACCATGGTGGTGTCGCTGAGAGGTGACCTGAAATTGGTTCGGTAAGCTTTTGTTATAAATTCATAAATTTCCAGTCTCGTGACGCTGTAACAAAGGCTTGAGCGGAGAGGCCAGCGCCGTGATGCTGCCGTCGGGGTCTTTGCTGTTGCAAAGGCCAAGGAGATATTCTGGGAGGAAAGACATGAAATTTGTAACTGCTGCTGCCACCGCCGTGGCGCTGACCATGAGTGCCGGTGCCGCCATGGCGGCCTGTGAGGAAGGCGAAATCGTCGTCAAGTTCAGCCATGTGACCAATACCGACAAGCACCCCAAGGGGATTGCCGCCTCGCTGCTGGAAAAGCGCATCAACGAAGAGATGAACGGCACCATGTGTCTGGAGGTCTATCCGAACTCCACGCTTTACAATGACAACAAGGTGCTGGAAGCGATGCTGCAGGGCGACGTGCAGCTGGCCGCGCCAAGCCTGTCGAAATTCGAGAAGTTCACCAAGCAGTTCCGCCTGTTCGACCTGCCGTTCATGTTCAAGAACATCGACGCGGTTGATGCTTTCCAGGCCTCTGACAATGGTCAGGCGATGCTGGATTCGATGCAGCGCCGCGGTCTGCAGGGGCTGGCCTATTGGCACAATGGCATGAAGCAGATGTCGGCCAACAAGCCGCTGATCGCGCCGTCGGATGCCAATGGGCTGAAATTCCGCGTGCAGTCTTCGGACGTGCTGGTGGCGCAGATGGAAGCGATCGGTGGCAGCCCGCAGAAAATGGCCTTCTCCGAAGTTTACGGCGCGCTGCAGCAGGGTGTTGTGGACGGGCAGGAGAACACCTGGTCCAACATCTACGGCAAGAAGTTCTTTGAGGTGCAGGACGGTGTGACCGAAACCAACCACGGCGCGCTGGACTATCTGGTGGTGACTTCTGTTGACTGGCTCGACAGCCTGGAGCCTGCTGTCCGTGAGCAGTTCCTGACCATCCTTGGCGAGGTCACGGCAACGCGGAACTCCGAATCCACCAAGGTGAACGCCGAAGCGCGTCAGGCAATCATTGATGCCGGTGGCGTGGTGCGTGAGCTGACGCCCGAGCAGCGCGCGGCCTGGGTCGAGGCGATGAAGCCGGTCTGGGAGAAATTCGCAGGCGACGTTGGTCAGGACATGATCGACGCGGCACAGTCGATCAACGCAGGCATGTAAAGGCCACAGGCTGAAGATCCGGGGCTGGCGCGACTGACGCGCCGCCCCAATTTGCACGGTGCGCCATCCGCGCCGGTATCCCATTATCCAAACATCGAGGGAGAGCGATATGGCGGGGGCAAAACCTGGCCCGACCGGGCTTATCAATACACTCGAAGAGACGCTGATTGCGCTGCTGCTGGGGCTGATGACCCTGATCACATTTGCCAATGTGGTGGCGCGATTTGTGTTCAATTCCAATATTCTCTGGGCGCTGGAGCTGACGGTGTTCCTGTTTGCCTGGCTGGTGCTCTTGGGCGCATCCTATGCGGTGAAGGTGCATGCCCATCTGGGGGTTGATGCGATCCTCAACATGGTGTCGGCGCCGGCGCGCCGGGTGATCGGGCTGATCTCGGTCGGCTGCTGCCTGGTGTTTTCGCTGCTGCTGCTGAAGGGGGCCTATGACTACTGGGCGGTGTTTGCCGATCTGCCGCCCACCTCCGGGCGCTGGTTTCCCACCGGTTTTGACATGTCAGCGCGCAGCCAGAGCTTCTACGAGGTGCAGGATGTGCCGATGGTGGCGGTGTTCGGATTTCTCGAAGAGCTGATCAACTACGGCGACTCCTACGAGAAACTGCCCAAAGTGGTGCCCTATGTGGTGCTGCCGCTGTCGATGCTGCTGATGTTGCTGCGCTTTGGTCAGGCGGCGGTGCAGATCCTGCGCGGCGATGTCGATCGTCTGGTGGCCAGCCATGAGGTCGAAGATGAAATTGCCGAGGTTCAGGCGCAGCGGGGGGAGCACGACTGATGGATGTCGTCCTATTGTTTTCCATGGTCATCGGCCTGTTGCTGATCGGGGTTCCGATCGCGGTGGCGCTTGGCCTCAGCTCGACGCTGTTCCTGCTGATCTATTCCGACAGCTCGCTGGCGTCGGTTGCGGGCACGCTTTTTGAAGCCTTCGAGGGGCATTTCACGCTGCTGGCGATCCCCTTCTTCATCCTCGCGTCAAGCTTCATGACCACCGGCGGCGTGGCGCGGCGGATCATCCGGTTCTCGATCGCCTGTGTCGGTCATCTGCCGGGTGGTCTGGCGATTGCCGGCGTCTTTGCCTGTATGCTGTTTGCAGCCCTGTCCGGGTCGTCACCGGCCACCGTGGTGGCCATCGGATCCATCGTGATCGCCGGGATGCGTCAGGTCGGCTACAGCAAGGAGTTCGCGGCCGGTGTGATCTGTAACGCGGGCACGCTGGGCATCCTGATCCCGCCGTCGATTGTGATGGTGGTCTATGCGGCGGCGGTTGAGGTCTCGGTGGGGCGGATGTTCCTGGCGGGCGTCATTCCGGGCCTGATGGCCGGGTTCATGCTGATGGTGACCATCTATGTGATGGCCAAGGTGAAGAACCTGCCCAAGGGCGAATGGCTGGGCTGGGGGGAAGTTGCAGCCTCGGCGGCCAATGCCTCGGTTGGTCTGCTGCTGATCGGGATCATTCTGGGCGGCATCTATGGCGGGATTTTCACCCCGACAGAGGCAGCGGCTGTGGCGTCAGTCTATGCCTTCTTTGTCGCGACCTTTGTCTACCGCGACATGGGGCCGCTGAAATCGGCGCCAAAACCGAAGGATCTGGGGCAGTTTGTGGCCATGCTGCCCAAGATGCTGGGGCAGACCGTGGTCTATTTCATCCCGTCCTTCTTTCACGCCGATACGCGCCATGCCCTGTTTGAGGCAGGCAAGCTGACGGTGACGCTGTTGTTTGTGATTGCCAATGCGCTGATCCTCAAACATGTGCTGACCGATGAGCAGGTGCCGCAGCAGATTGCCACCGCGATGCTGTCGGCCGGCTTTGGTCCGGTGATGTTCCTGATCGTGGTCAATGTGATCCTGCTGATCGGTGGTCAGTTCATGGAGCCGTCGGGGCTGTTGGTGATTGTGGCGCCGCTGGTGTTCCCGATTGCGATTGAACTGGGGATCGACCCCATTCATCTGGGCATCATCATGGTGGTCAACATGGAGATCGGCATGATCACCCCGCCGGTTGGTCTGAACCTCTTTGTGACCTCCGGGGTTGCGGGGATGCCGATGATGGCGGTGGTGCGGGCGGCGCTGCCGTTCCTGGCGGTGCTCTTCGTGTTCCTGATCATGATCACCTATATCCCGTGGATATCGACGGTGCTGCCCAATGCGGTGATGGGGCCGGAGATCATAACAAAGTAGCGCTGCGGCGCATCCCCCCGCATATGAAAAGGCCCGGGAGCAGTTCCCGGGCCTTTTTCTGCCTGGCGTTATGTCAGGGGCTTTGCCCCTCTGCGCTGGCGCGCATTCACCCCAGAGTATTTTGCGAAAGGTGAAAAGCGGGCACGGGGCGATGTCATCTTTCCCCAAATACTCCCGCCGGAGGCCGCGCCGTCAGGCGCGTTCAGTCGCTGGCGTCGAGAGCCGCGACAATGGGGGCGAAATCCGCAGCCTTCAGGCTGGCGCCGCCGACCAGCGCGCCATCGACATGGGCCACCGCGAAGATCTCCTTGGCATTGCTGGATTTTACCGAGCCGCCGTAGAGCAGTCGGATGGCATTGGCGGTTTCACCGCCGAAGCGTTTGACGAGGCTTGCGCGCAGGTCGTTGTGCACCTCTGCGATCTGTTCGACCGTGGGCACTTTGCCGGTGCCAATAGCCCAGACCGGTTCATAGGCGACCACCACACTCGTGCCGCTGGTGTCGTCCGGCAGCGAGCCTGCCAGCTGGGCGCGAACCACCTCCAGCGTCTTGCCGGCCTCGCGCTGGTCCTGCGTTTCGCCGACGCAGATGATGGCGGTGAGTCCCGCTGCAATGGCGGTTCTGGCCTTGGCGCGGACCATGTCATCGGTCTCGCCGTGATTGGCGCGCCGTTCGGAATGGCCGAGAATCACCGCGCTCGCCCCGGCGTCATGCAGCATCTCGGCGCTGAGGTCGCCGGTATGGGCACCGTAGGTCGCGCTATGGCAATCCTGGGCGCCGATGTCGACCTTGCTGTCGACGCAGACATTGGCTGCCCGGTAGAGCAGCGTTGCCGGGGGGCAAATCACCACTTCGGCTTTGGCCGACTTGCAGCTATAGGCCAGATTGCCCAGCTCGGTCAGCGCACTTGCGGTGCCGTTCATTTTCCAGTTGCCTGCGACCATCTTGCGACGCATCTGCGTATCTCCCTCAAAATCGGTGCTGCCTTCATGCCCCTGACGGGGGACAGCTTGCTGCTTGGCCTGTCCTAGCATTGTTCGGATTGGGGAACAATTCGCCTGTTCGCATGGAGCCTGTGGCCTGCACATGTTGAACAATACCGAAGTTGCGCGCCAAGGCTGCGAAAAACGGCAATGGGGCGTCTATTTTTTCAGGCTGCACGTCTGGGTTGTGATCTGCGTCTGCCCCAGTCCATCGGGGCTGGCAGGTCAGCCTGCGGGCATATCCTTGAAGCTGATTGATTCCCCGCAGCCGCAAGCCTCGGAGACATTGGGGTTGTTGAACTTGAACCCGGCCTCCAGCAGCGAGACCTCATAGTCGATTTCGGTGCCGAAGAGGAACATCTGCGCCATCGGTGCAATCAGCACACGGGCGCCATCCTGTTCGACCACCTCATCGTTGGGATCGGGGGTGTCGACATATTCCATCGTGTATTCCATGCCGGCGCAGCCGCCCTTTTTCACGCCGATGCGCAGGCCGGAATGGCCGCCCTTGTCCATCAGCTTGGCGATCTGGGCCGCTGCCTTGTCGGTGATGGTCACCGCTTGTTTGCCGGGAATGCCGAACATCTCTGTCTCCACTATCGCGCGTTACCTCCAATTTAGGGGGGCGATGGCGCAGGCTCAAGGGGGGAGGGGTCAAAGCCCCATGCAATTGGCATAATAGGTGACTGTTGCGGGCCAGTCGGAGAATACGCCGACAACCCCCACATCCTGGGCCAGCACATCAAGGACCTGGTAGACGGCCGCATCCGAGGTCACCGCATCCGAGATCGACTGGAAATACCATCCGCCGCCGCTGGTCAGCGGACCGGAGCGTTCCAGCGTCCAGGTGATGATGTTCAGATCGGCCTCCTGCGCGGCCCGTGTATAGGCGGAGGGCACGATCCGGTCGCCATCAAGCGTCAGCAGCATCCAGATCGGTGGGGCGATGTAATTGAGGCCCATCTGCTTCAGCTCCTGCATCGAGGGGCGGAAGGTTGCGGGATCCATCGGATCAATCTGCCCTTCATCGGCGTCATGGCGGGCAAAGCGGTCGTCGAGATAGACCGCCTGACGGCCGAACTCCGGCGTATGGGTGAGCCAGTATTTGATATCGCTGAGGTCAAAGCTCTGCACCCAGACATCCGCCGCAGGGATGCCGGCGGCGACATAGGCGTCGATCAGTTTCTGCGCATAGGCGTCCTGTGTCATCCCGTTGAAGGGCATGGCGACGGCGGGCGCCTTTAGTTCGGGCGTGAAACGGGCGCCCAGCTCGCGGAACAGGGCGATGCTGTCGGCATGGCTGAGCAGTGTTGCCTCGCCCTGATGCAGATTGCTGCGCCAGGGGGCCAGACCGCCCTGAAAGGCCTTGGCGCTGGTGGCGGTGGCGTCGCTGCTGTCCATCTTTGGCTGCAGGGTCATCAACTCTGCCAGCGTCAGATCGCTGGTGCGGCATTCGGCGGTGGCGGGGGTGTCGGCACTGGCCGGGGTAAAGGGCTTTGTGCAGTGCTCGGCGAGGGGGCTGGTGAGGATATCGGTGGTGGTGTGCAGATCGTTCTGCGAATGGCGGCAGACCAGTTCCAGGTCTTTGGTAAAGGTCACGTCGCATTCCAGGATCCCGGCGCCCATGGAGGCGGCGGCGCGGTTGCCCTCAACCGTGTGTTCGGGAAACATCAGTGGCGCGCCGCGGTGTGCGATGGAGAACTCGGTGGCTTGCGGGGTCTGTGCGGCGCAGGATTGCAGCTTCGTTTTCAGCGGGCCTTCGGGCAGGGCTGCGACCAGATACGCGGGGCGCGGCCCGTAGCTGAGGCTCATCGCCTCGGGCGCGGTGTCGGCGAGGGCGGGGCTGGTCAGGGCAGGGCCGGTCAGGAGCGGTGCGGCAAGGGCAAGTGCGATCAGCGACGTCGGGCAGGCGAAGATGCGGGGCAAAATATGGAACTCCAAATTGGGTGCGCGCGCCCGCGGGTGGTGTTGCGCGCTGCCGGGGCAGCTGTCGCGGAGGATCGGGCGGCTGCGGCTGAGGTGCCGCCAATAATAAGGCCGATATTACGGGGGGATGCGCCCTCGGGGCAAGGGGGCGGGCAGGGGGAGGCGCATTTATCCTGCGTTATGATCGCGCCACGGGACGGCCACGGGGCGTCGGCTCGGGCGTCAGCTCGGGCGTCGGGGCGGTCGGCAGGGGCGGCAGGGAGTGCAGCCCCGCGGCGGATATGACAAACGCGGCAGGCCAGAAGCGCTGCCGCGTTGCGGATGGTCGGTGCGGACGCAACGATGGGCGAGCGCAGGATCAGGCCAGATCGTTCCTGCGTGGGCTCACATGAAGCCCAGTTCGAGGCGGGCCTCATCGGACATCATGTCCATGCCCCAGGGCGGCTCCCAGGTGAGTTCGACATCGACGCTCTTGACGCCGGGCACCGGCGAGACGGCATCCACGATCCAGCCCGGCATCTCGCCGGCCACGGGACAGCCGGGGGCGGTCAGGGTCATGATGATCTTCACGTCATTCTCGGCAGAGATGTCGATCGTGTAGATCAGGCCCAGCTCGTAGATATTGACCGGGATCTCGGGGTCATAGACGGACCGGCAAGCGTCCACCACAGGCTCGTACAGCTCGTGGCTGACAGAGGAGGGGGCGATCAGCGGTGTGCCTTCCAGCGGTTCGGATGCGTTGGTCATTCGGGCCTCGGTTCGTTTCCTGACTGTTTATATAGGGAAGCCGGGGCCGGGGGTCCAGTGGCGGATCGGTGGCAGCTACGAGATGGTCGAGATTGGAGGCTTGGTGAAACTGAGGGATGAGCGGGCCGGGGCGGGTTCCGGCCCGATGCAGGCATGGACCGGGGAGCCTGGCTGACCAGGCTGCACATGCGCCACGATTGGGGTTGTTTTTTGCAAATAAGGCAGCCGTTCATTGTGGGGCAAAACGCTGATCGAGGGTGAGAGTTGTCCTTCAACTTCTAAAAAGGTCACTTGCTGAAGAAAAATGCGGCACTCCGTAACAATGGAATTGCTCTCTGCATCAAATAAGATTTTCAATAGAAATTGGTCCAAAAACAGATGACTGAAAGGGGGATAATGAGTGGAAACTGCTTCGATCCGCCTCGCCATAATTGATGATCATGCGATTTTCTTGCAGGGACTCTCCTACGTGTTCGAGAGCAGCGCTTTGGACCTGGACGTGACGAGTTTTACGACGGCCACCGATTTTTTGGCAGAGATAGACAGCGGTCGAACCTGGGATGTGGTCATCACTGATCTGGCGATGAAGCCGTTCAACGGGATCGCGCTGATCGGCGCGTTGCGCGCGCGCAATATTGGCGTTCAGGTGATCGTTCTGTCGGCGTCGGAAGATGCGAAAACACGGACCAATGCCCAGATGGTCGGAGCGTTTCGCTTTGTCCACAAATCGTGTGAAGAGCAGGTTTTGCTGGACGCCATCCTTGCTGCCGTCGATGAGGGGCCGCTACCGGCCAAATCTATTGAGAATGGCGCCCGTCGTACGATGTTCCAATCTAATGGAATGGACACGATCGTCCGCCCGAAACTCGGGCCGCAACAGCAGCGCATATTGTCGATGATGGCGGAAGGCCACACCAACAAGAGCATCGCCGGCGCCCTTTCAATCAGCGAGAACACTGTCAAAACTCATGCCAAAACGATCTTCAGGGAACTCTCTGTGGGCAACCGTGCCGCAGCGGTTCAAAGGGCGCGCGAATTGGCGCTGTTCTGAAGGCGGCTTTCCAGCGCGCGCCGCAAGTTGACTTCCCGGTCCGGCAATTCGATCCCGTTCCTGTCTTGACCGTGCCCATCGCCGACCGGGGCACGCAGGAGATAGGTCGTCGGCGCGAATTGCTGTAGGTCACTGATTTCGCTTTCGGAAAACGATTGCCCGGCGACGGGATCCAATACAATCAGATCGGGGACTTGTCCCAGCAGCGTGATCGCGTCTGCCGCTCCTTGGCAGGTGTCCGCATGGGCAAATTTCCAGTACCAGGACGAGACCAGATCCGCCCATGCGCCCATGTTCGGAAGGGTATCCTGCCCAATAACCAGGACAAAGGCCTGATCGCGCGCGGCCTCGACAGGCCGGTGTGACAGTCGCAGCGACACCTGCGTGCCTGTGGTTGTGCTGGACTTGATCTCAAATGTGCCGCCCAGCTCTTGGGCAAGTTCCCGTACGATGCCCAGGCCCAACCCCTGGCCATTGCGGGTTGCGGGCAGGTTTTCGCGTTGGCGCACCGCCTGAATCTGGTCCTGTGTCATGCCTCTGCCCCGATCCGTGACCTGCCACCAGCTCTCGTCGCCGGTCACGAAAACCGACAGCTGCACATATCCGCCGGAGGCCCCGTATTTTACTGCGTTGCTCAGGAAATTTCGCAGGATACGCTCCAGCTTGGGGCGGTCACTCTCGATGATCCCCAGATCATTTTTTACTACGAAATCACAGCCTAGTGCGGCAAATTGCGGGCGATACTCTTCGTCCAGCCGAGACAGCAGATCTGCCACGTCGATTTCGGTATGCGTCAGTCTTGATGCGGGTTGCTCCACATTCGAAAGCTCCTCGACCAGCGCCTCCTGACTGATCAATGCAAAGCGGATTTGACGCACCAAGACCGCCTGTTCCGGCGAAGTGGCCTGGCGATCCATCTCGGCCAGGAAGTTGCGCAGGGCCAATAGAGGCTGGGTCATGTCGTGCTGAATTGCCTTCAGGGAACGTTTGGCCGCGTGTTGGTGCCTGGCGGCTTCGGCAAATTGCTCCAAAGCCTTTTCAGCCTGCCGACTGACCAATTGGGCTGCGAGCGCATCCCTTGTCTTTTGACTGGCCGTTAAATTGGTGGCGAAACAGAAGCTGAAATAGAACAGGATGAACCCGCCATAGATACGGATCACGCCATCTGTTGTGATCAAGAGAAACAGGCCGAACGGCAGGAGTGAGCATATGGCAATGGCGAGGTAGCCAGGCCGGTACACGGTTCCTGCCATGACTCCACCGGCGGTGATTGATGTCAGAAACAGCCCCGCCATAAAAGTCTGGAGTTCAGATGTCGGGCTGGCCAGCTGGATCGCGCAAATGCCCCAAACCAGGCCGGTAAAGGCTGAGATCGCGATGTGGCCCATCAGGTACCGATCAACCTGTTCCGGGGTCTCCTCTGCCTGAGGCCAAGCGCGCGCGTAGAGAACCGTGATCACCACCATGATCGAAGCAAGGCCCGCCCATAGGACCGCCTCGCGGTAGAGATGCACGGAGGCGAGGCTGACGGCGATCAAGGCAATCAGAGTAAAGGCAAAGCGGGCGGAACCTCTGGCCCGCTCTCGCAACATACGGGCTTCTTCTGCCCGTATTTCGGCCGCGGTCGGTGGAACAAGGGCCTGGCTCATGCTGGGGTGGTTGTGACCGTCACATCACCTACCCGGCGCCAGAGATATCCTGCAACCGCCAGCCGCAGCACAGCGGGAAGCCCGGCAAAGAAGAATAGCAGGATGCCAAAGGTCTCCGGGCCATTTACGCCGGATTTGTCGAAACCGGCCAAACCCAGGATCGGAAAAGCGATCCCCATTGGCGCAACAAAGGCCATCTTGGAAGCCGCGTTTTTCAGGGCCAAATAGCTGGCAGCTCTTGGGTGGCCGCTGTCGGCTTCATCCCGAGCGACGATATCTGCAAGCATCGACGTTGGCATCACCGCGTCACAGGTCATGCAGGCCCCCAGGCCGACACAGATCACCTGCATCAATAGGATGTCGCCGGCGCCAACCATGTAGCAGCCCGACAAGACACCGGCGCAAATCGTGATCGCGACTGTCCAAGTTCGGCGCTTGCCGATCATGCTGGAAAGCCAGATCCACAGCGGCACAAAGACTGCCGTGCCCACCAGCAGCAGCAAGAACATCTGACCCACCACCGCAGGTGCATTCAGAACATGGCTGACAAACAGCACCAATAGGCCGACCGTCATCGCGTTGGCTGCCTGCACGGCAAAGAACGCAATCATCAGCCTGCGAAACGCGCGCTCCTGCAAGCAGTTACGCCACGCAGTCCACAGGCTTAAACGGGTCCGGGCCTCCCGGCTTTGCTGTCGCGGCGCCCAGATCAGAAAAAACGCCATTGCGACGGGCATCGTTATGAGAAAGGCCAGCGCCAATGTGCGCAGCGACAGACCCATCTGCGCCCCAATGATCACGGGCGCCAGTGACGCGGCCAGGGCGCCCAGGATTTGAAACACAGCCTTGGTGCCAGCCAGCACCGAGCGCTCGTGCACATTGGGAGAAATCTCCAAACCAATGCTGGAGTAAGGCACATCAAAAGCGGTCACAAAAAGCAAATAGCCGGAGATCACACAGAACAGATACACCGGACCAACCCCGTCCGGGGGCGAGAGCAGCAACCAGGCAAACAGCAAAACCCCGGGGAAAGAAAACAGCATCCACGGTACTCGGGGGCCGCGTGCGCCGAAGGTCCGATCGCTCAGCGCACCAATCAGCGGGTCCGTGAACACGTCAAACAAGCGACCAAACATAAACACGGCCCCTACAACCGCCAGCCCCAACCCCATGTCTATTGCGTAAAAGGTTGGCGCAAAGCTCACGATTGCGAAGCTGACCATGGCCAATGGTGCGCTGAGAACGCTGAAACAGAAAAGCTGCCAGCCGCTCATAACCCGATTGGTGGTTCTCATTATCTCCCCCAACTCATTTGGGTTATTTTGAACGCATTACTGTTTCCAATGGAATAACTTTCTGTTTCGCCCATAAAAATCACCCGTTCGGGTGATTGTCGCTCCCATCCTTAACTTATTAAAAATTAGCTTGTTTTTGCGTGTTTCTGGTCCCGGATCAGAGGTCGCAGGAAGGCTAGGGGATGGGGCCCGAAAGCTGTCCAATGACAATAACGGAGTATCACCATGGGATATCGCGGTCGTGGTTATCTGAGAAATACTGATATGGAAGTAGATGCGTCGGACGCATCCCGTGGACAATTCATCTGGACGCGCCGGGGAAACGATGAGGTCACCGGTTCCGAGTACCGTGACCGTATCTATACCGGACGAGGTGACGACACTGTAGAAGGCGGCGGCGGCAACGATGTCATGTTTGGTGGCAAGGGACGGGACACTGCGGTTTTTTCCGGTTCTGTGCTGGACTATCAGGTTTCAGGTTTTGGCCGTGGACCCTGGACCTATGTCCAGGGCGAGGACGGCTGCGATTTTCTGCACAGTTTTGAAGTGCTGCAATTCGACGATTTCACATTTGATCTGGCGGGCGACAACGCGCCTCTGGTGATCCTGCGCGATAATGGTTTGAGCACGTCAGAGGGTGACGCGCTGCAGTTCCAGGTGGATTACTACGACCTGGACGGGACATCGGTGGAACTGGTATCGGCAAGTGTTACCGGCGGCGGGACATTGACCGCGCAGGACAGTGGAGCCAGCCAGACCAGCCAAATCGGGGTCGGCGGCGGTGCAAGCCTGTCCTTTGATCCCGGGACCGCCTACGACAGTCTCGGCGCGGGCGAGAGCACAACCGAAACCGTGACGCTGGTGATATCGGATGACGAAGGCAATATCACAACTGTCACCTATGATATCGTGATCGAAGGACAAAACGACGGCCCTGTAGCCATGGCCGTGTCTGCGACCGTTGACGAAGACGGCCCGGCCGTCACCGTTTCGGCTGATTACTCGGACGTGGATGCCACCGACACCCACACATTCAGCATCGACACGAGTGCTACGCTGGGAACGGTCACCGACAACGGCGATGGCACGTTTGGCTATGACCCCAGCGGCGCGTTTGACAGCCTCGCGGTTGGAGAGACAGCAACCGACAGCTTTACCTACACTGTGGATGATGGCAATGGCGGCACTGCGACCGAAACCGTGACGATCACCGTCACCGGCCAGAACGACGCGCCGGTTGCCATGGCGGTAACCGATACTGCCGACGAAGACGGCCCTGCCATCACCATTGCGGCGGACTTCACAGATGTCGATGCCGCTGACAGCCACACGTTCAGCGTCGACACCACAGGCACGCTTGGCGCGGTCACCGACAACGGCGATGGCACGTTTGGCTATGACCCCAGCGGCGCGTTTGACAGTCTCGCGGTTGGAGAAACAGCAACCGACAGCTTCGCCTACACTGTGGATGATGGCAATGGCGGCACTTCCACTGAGACGGTCACTGTCACCATCACCGGCCAGAACGACGCGCCGATCATCAATGTCGCAAACTCTGATCTGGTGGAAGAGATCGGCGCGGGCTTTACCACATCCGGCAGCTTTGACGCGCAAGATTTCATCGAGGCCTTTGATCCCACAAGCGGCACGGCTTCGATCCAGACGGTCGGCGGTCAGGATGCGATGCGGGTGAATATCAACACCGAAGACAGGCGTGCGCCACACACCGTTTTTGATATTGTCGAGCAAGGCGCGCTGGAGGCCAGCGACAAGGTCGTCGTGACTGTTCAGGGTGAAGTCGCACGGACAGGCGGCGATCAGGACGTCTTTTTTGGTCTCACCGATGGTGTCGGCCAGGTGTCGTATTTCTCTGTCAACAGCAGGGCGGGACGCCTGTATAACGGCGAACTCAAGACGGACTCGCAGCCGGGAGACTCGCTACAGGATGGTGCGATTGAGCTGAACCTACTCAATCTGAGCGGCGGGCAGCAGAATACCTTTAGCCTCGAAATCGTCCTCGACGGTCTCAGCGATGTCATCTCGGTGTTCAGCAGTTCGGGTGCGCTGATTGGCACGTTCGATGGCTTTGACCCGGCGTCCTCAACACCGGATCAAACCAACGCGATTGATCCGTCTTTGGGTCTCAAGCTGTTCCTGGCGAGTGATGGTGACAACGAGACCAATTACTTTGTCGGCCTTGACTACGATATGGAGATCACCCGTCAGGGCACGATTGAATTCAACGATGTCGATGTCACGGATGAGCACACGGCAGAGATTGATGCGGTGCGCTTTGTGGGCGATGCAGGCGGGCTGACCTCGGCGCAGGCGCTGGCCCTGATCGAGCTCAGCGTGAACAGCACCGCAGCGCAAGCGTCCGGCTCCGTGGACTGGGCTTTTGACATAGGCGCGGTGGATGCGGCCTATCTGGCCGCGGGCGAGACGCTGATGATCGAGTATGACGTGACCGTGCAGGACGGCAACGGCGGCTCTGACACGCAAACCCTGTCGTTCACAGTGAACGGCACAAACGACGCCCCGGTGGCACAAGCGGTGACCGGCACGGTTGGCGAAGATCCGCAGGTCGCCAGTTCCGACAGCGTCGGGGCCCAAACGATCCCCAATATCGGGCGTTTCTATGTCTACGATTTCGACACGGGCACGGCGGCGTCTATCCAGCGCGACGGGGGCGCGAATTTCACCTTTGATCAGATCGCCGCGCAGTATCTCAGCGAGGGCAACGGCGTGATCGTCCAGCCCAACCCCAATAGCACCGGCTGGGCATTCGCGGGCGAGGTGTTCGTGGATGGGACGGGACAGACAATCGCCTCGACCGATTGGGTCATCAACGGGGGCAACGGCGATGTCGACCTGTCGAACCCTCAGTGGATTTTGTTTGCCGACACCAATCAGAACATCGACAGCATCGAGCTGGACATCTCAGGCCTGGATCTTGGAGGCGGTGTCACGGTGGATGCCCAGATTTCGGTCGGCCCGCTGAACTACGAGTTTTTGCGGACGGATGATCTGCGTGTCGACGGCGCTTCTTTCAGCTCAACCCTGAATGGCCCAAGCCCCTCGGTTACGGTTGCGGCGGATGTCACCGATCCTGACAGCGATACCTTTGTGTTCACGATCGACGACAGCGGCACCCTTGGCAACGTCATCAACAACGGCGACGGGACGTTCACCTATTCCGCAGACGGCATGTTCGAACACCTGAACAGCGGGGAGACGGCCACAGACAGCTTCGCCTACACGGTCGATGACGGCGATGGCGGTCTGGACACGGAAACTGTGACGATCACCATTTTGGGATCAGATGACATCCTGTTTGCCTAGGGGACCAGTACAGCAATCGAAGCAGGCACCACATCAAGGTGCCTGCTTTCGCACGGTTTGCGGTTGCAACTGTCCATTCGCCATACGTGTCTGGTGTCAGGGGGCGTTTCTGGCCGATGAGGCCGCCCGTGTCTGAAGCCCTGCCTTTCGGGGGATGCGGAGTGTTGGACGTTTGGCATGACACGGCTGCCAATGCTCATTCCCCCCTTTGCCGGATGTGCCGTCAGCAAGCGGCACCAAAGATGAACCGGCGGCAAACGTCAGTTCGCGGTATTCGCTCGACAGCCGGTGCCGGAGCTTCCCTAGGCTATCGAAGTTTCCTCGACGGCTTTTCGGACGGTCTGGAAAACCTCCCTCAACTCACTCTTTGAAATGCCACCGAAAGCGAGCCGCAATGCCTGTGGCACAGCAACGGTTGTCGCAAAGGGGTCTGCTCCCGATGCCGAGATGCCGTGTTCTTTCAGACGTGTGACGATAGGCTCGGCGCGGACACCCTTCTCCAACGGCAGCCAGGCAAAACCTGCATTCGGGTGCGACAGGATGCGCGCGCCACCCAACGCGGTCCGGCAGAGCTGCTGGCGCTCAGCGCCATCCCGTCTGCGGTTTTCCTCCGAAGCCACCAGCGTGCCATCTTCCACCCAGCCCGTGACCAGACCGGAAATCAGCGCCGGGGTGTTCCATGTCGTCGCCCGGATCGCTTCAAGCAGTCTGTCGCAGTGGTTTGCAGGGGCGATCACGTATCCCAGGCGTAGCCCCGTGGCGAGGCTCTTGGAGAAGCCGCCCACATGAACGGTACGCTCCGGCGCAAGCGAGATGAGGCTCGGCGGCGGGTCCGGCTCCAGAAAGGCGTATGCAGCGTCCTCGATCACCAGAAGATCATGTTTGCGCGCGACGCCGATCAGACGGTGGCGCGTTGGTTCGTCCATGACTGCGCCCAGGGGATTATGGACGGTGGGCATCAGATAGATTGCCCGGATCTTTCGGTCGCGGCACTGTCTGTCCAGATCATCCGGGTTCATCACGCCGTCCCGCCCGTCCACCGGGATGAGGTCAATCCCCTGCAATGTCGCGATGGATTTGAAGCCGGGGTAGGTCAGCGTGTCGGTGGCGATGGCGTCACCGCGTTGAAATAGCCCAAGGGCGATGATGGCCAATCCATGCTGGCCACCGGAGGTGACCAACAGGCATTCGGGATCAATGGGACCAAGCGTTGATGTGAGATTTTCGGCGATGATCCGGCGTTCGTGGGTGCGTCCGCCATGGGGCTGGTAGCGCAGCATCGCCTCAAGATCACCCGTGGTCGCAAGCCGCCGAAGGCCAGCACGCAGCATATCTGCATCGGCTGCGTCACCCGGCATGTTGAAGACGAGGTCGACGAGACCATCGCTGACGGTCTGTCGAACACCAAGCGTCGTCGGCAGGTCAAGGTCGCGCACATAGGTGCCGCGACCAGCCTCGCCGACAATCAGCCCGCGGCGTTCAAGCTCCCCGTAGGCGCGCGTCGCCGTGGCGAGGGCGACGTTGAACTGCTCCGCAAACGCCCGATGTGTCGGGAGTTTGGTGCCCGGGGCAAGCTTGCCCTGCCGGATCACTGCCGAGAGCATGTCGGCCAAGCGTATGTATCTGGATTTCCTCATCTCTTCACTGTAATTAGTACAATAGAAAAATTGTCATATTTAAAGGCTCATGGCATTCCGATCTGAAGTCAACCTTCAAGGTCCACCCCATGTCCAAACTTATCCCGATTTCGCTTCTTGCCTTTGGCTTGTTCACGGTGACATTCGCCGTGAACCTTCAGGCTCCGCTCTATGATGTTTATGCCGCCGAAAGCGACGTTGGGGCGACGGCAGTGACGGTCGCGTTCGCGGCCTATGTCGGAGGTCTCATGCCGACGCTGCTGCTGGTGGGCGGGCTATCGGATCGGATCGGTCGCCGGGTTCCGATTGCACTGGCGCTGATCTTCGGAGTCGTCGCAACCGCGCTGCTGGTGCAGGTGCCAAGCTGGACAAGCCTGGTCATCGCGCGCTTCCTGCTCGGGATCGGGACAGGTCTCGCGACGACTGCCGGAACCGCCTATATGACGGAAATTCGCGGCGCGGAGCGCGCAAGGAGCGCCGCTCTGATTGTCACCTCCGCAACATCGCTCGGCTTTGGTGGTGGCGCTCTGGCGACCGGTATCAGCCTTGGTGTGCAGGGGCCAAGTTTGCTGCCTGCGAGCTATATCGCGCTGTTTGTGGCAGCACCGGTGCTTGCGGTCCTTGTCCTTGCATTGCCGCGGGTCGATACGCCCAAGCCGGTATCGGTTCTGCGCCTGCCGGTGTTCCCGGCTGGCGTTTGGGTTTTCGGGGCCGCGATGGCGCTGGCCTGGTCCACGACAGGCATGACCATTGCGGTTGTTCCGCTGGAACTTGCCGCGAACGACCTTGGCGGCTGGACGGGCCTTGTCATCTTTCTTGCGATCTTCGTGGGCTTTCTGTGCCAGCCGATTGCCCGCCGCATGACCAACGAACGGGCGCTCGCCCTCGGGTTTGTCCTGATCCCGCTCGGCTTTCTCGTTCTTCTGGCCGGTGTCTGGCTGAAGGTTCTGGCATTTGTTCTGATCGGCACCTGCATCACCAGTGCGGCCAGCTATGGCTTTACCTATCTCGCCGCTCTGGCAGAGGTCTCGTTGCATGCGCCGGATGATCGGGCGCGGGCGACGGCGGGTCTCTTCGTTTATGCCTATTTCGGCTTCTCGCTGCCTGTGATTGCCAGCGGCGCACTGGCGGACAGGCTCGGCCTGCTGTCGGCCATGATCGTTTTCGCATCTGTTCAGATCGTGGTGACAGCGATCATCGTGATGCTATGGCAACGGCGACCCGTCCCGTCCTGCGCCGCTGTCAAAGCTGGGTAGCAGCGCAACCGCTAGTTTTGAAAGCCACGGTCCGTCTAAGGTGCGGTATTGGGTGATCTCGGCGGGCCTGAGCCTATCACGGTTGGCCTGGGACAAGCTTGGTCTGGTCTCTCGGCGCCGCATCGCCTCAAGTATGCTATCGGCCCACTGTTCTAATGCTGCTGATCGCATGGAAGTCTGTCTCATTCCGAAACTGCCTATCGGCTTATGCAACGACGCTTTTTAATAAACGTTCGGTCATCAGTGGTGCATCGACCCAAGGGTAATCAGGGATAGTGTTCATGCAAAGAGCAATGCCGATCATTCCCGATATGAGCGTGTCGGTCCTCACTTGAACATCGGCTGCGTCCGGAAGAACCTCTCGGATCAAATCTGAAAAGACTGCGAAATGTGCCAGGGTCTTCTCATCGCTCACGAAGGTACTGACATCCGCGCGGTTCACGTCGTTGGACATAAAGACAAGTCGAAAATGATCGGGATGATTGGTCCAATAGGCGACAAAGGTTTGTGCCGCCGACTGCAACCGCTCACTTGGAGCAGCGATATCCGTTAGCGTCTTCCGGATTTCATCTGACATGTCCGATAGGACGTCCGCCCAAAGGTATCGCAGGATATCTGTCTTGCCCTCGAAATGCGCATAGATCGTCATCGGCGCGCATCCAACCTCCTTCGCCAGACGCCGGATTGAAATCGCTTCGAAGCCTTCTGCTTGGTAAATCTCAAGCGCGTGCTTCCCAATTTTTGCCTGGAATCCAAGGATATCGGTCTCGCTTCGGCGAGGTCTGCCAGCGCGTCTAGCCATGGTTGGACACTCCAATTTAATCTGGAACGCGTCCCAAATAAATCTTGCAATGTCAAGTTTTCATTAATATGGAACGCGTACCAATTATTATTCAGCCTCAGCGCCAACCTCTAGGAGACATGAAATGAAGAAGATCAAACTACTGAACGCGGTCGTCGTGATCATTGGTGCCGTCATCGTCCTCCTAGGTTTGAACGTCGGCCTTGGCGGGATAAAGACACTGGGATGGCAATCGACACGTGATTTCGTTTCGATCACCGATGCGGCAGCATTCCATGCTCAAGATAGTCACATACGATTTATTGGTGGTGTCTGGTTTGGCGTCGGTGCTGTGTTCATGATCGGAGGTTTTGCAATGCGCCAGCTTCGCCCAACCTTGATCATTCTGTCGGCGATGATCGCAGTTGCGGGCCTGTTCCGACTAAGCGCCATGGACACCGGCGGGGTATTCAGCGCTGCCATTGCCCCTTCGTTCGCCTTCGAGCTTGCTGGTTTTCCGCTACTTGCATGGTGGCTGATGGTGTCTGCCAAACGAGAGGCCTAGGGACAGGATCAGAAGGTTTCTGCTGCAACGCGTGATTCACGGTTCCGAAAACGGAGCGGTGAATTGTCTGATTTTTTTGGCTGACGGATGCGCATATGGCGCGCTTTGAGCCCTTCTTTCCCAAGTTCCACGGCGAGCCCCGCGTTGATGGCCGACGTGTGTTGAGCGGAGTATCTTTATCAATCGCGATGGGTTGCGCTGGTGCGATGCTCCTCGGGAGTACGGCCCGCATAAGTCTCTCTACAGCCGCTGAACGCGCTGGAGCGAGAAGGCATCTTCGCGCGGATGATGGCGGGGCTGGCCGCCGGGCACGGCGAAGAACAGGCCGTGATGATTGACGCGACGTATCTAAAAACCCACCGCACAGCGACCAGCATGGCCGCGAACTATGGAGGATAAGGAACTGATCCAGTGGATCAATTCCCCGACGAAGGGAGGTGCGGCCGCCTGATCCCTTGCCCGGCAGGGCATTGCGCAGCAATGTCCAGAGAGGGGGCGAACCAAGTGTAGAATGAACACCAAGCTGCATGCCATCTGCGACAGCCAGGGCACCCGCTCGATCTGTTCGTTACCGACGGTCAGGTGCGACTACATCGGCGCGCGGGCGCTGCTCAGTGGTCTCCCAAATGTCGATTGGCTGCTCGGGGATCCCCGCCCAGTGCAGACCGGACGGGGCTTTGTTCAATCGTTGATATCGTGGTCGAAGTGTTTCACCTGGCCTTTGGGGCCCTTGAAGAAGTGGCGCAAGACCAGCCAGGCGATCAGCGAGAGGGTGGCGTAGATCAGCAGCAGCACCGGCAGGGTGATGCTGCCTGCGGGGGTGGCGACCAGCAGCAGGGCCACCAGCACCGCGCCGGCGGCAAAGCCTATCACGTCCTCGGCCCCGGCTTGATCCATATGGGAAAAGTCGGCGCATACAGCGGCAGCCCTGGTGCCCAACGCCCTGATCTTCATTCGCAAAGCCGAGTTCCTGGGCTGTTGGTCAAACCTCGACCACCTTGTCGGTGGATACGCCGGGTTTGATCATCGCGATGGAGGCATCAATCCATTCGCGCGCCTTCACATAGGCGTCATTCTGCCATGGGGTCGCGCGGCCGACGTTGAACCTGCGGTAGTAGCAGGTGCGATACCCCTGATAGGATTGCAGGATATCAAAGAAGGCCTGATCGCCGGGTCGGATCAAAATCCGAAGGCTGTCTGGCAGTGCAGACCCCTGCGGATCTGGCGGCGCGTGCTGACATCGTTGTGACGATGTTGGCCGATGGCGCGGCCTCTTATGCAGTGCATCTCGGCGGCGACGGATTGTTTGCCTCGACAGGCAGCGCGACCTTGGTGGAAATGGGCACGATGAGCCCTGACCACATCGCCGATCTGGTCGCAACGGCGCAAGAGAATATCCGGGTGATTGATGCGCCGGTCTCCGGGCGACACAAGCTGCTGCAAGTGCAGATCTGCTGGTCATGGCCGACTGCCGTGACGAAGATGCTGATCTTGCGACCGTATTCAATGCGGTGAGCCGACAAACCATCTATCTCAGTCAGTCCGGGGCAGGGGCTGTGATGAAACTGGCGGTGAATTCGCTGATCCACGGGATTATTCAGACGCTTGCCGAAACGATGACCCTGGCCGAAGCCTCCGGCATCACGTCTGAGCAGGCATTCGATGTGATCGTGGCCTCTGCGGCCTGTGCGCCAATGCTCAAATACCGGCGTCCGCTCTATCTGAACGAGGCAGATCACGATGTCACCTTTACCGTGGCACTGGCCCGCAAAGACATGGAGGTGACGGCACAGCTTGCAGATCGACGTGGCACTGCGATGCCGCAAGGCCGAACCACACTGGCCAAATTGATCGAGGCGGAAAAGGCAGGTTATGGCGCCCGCGATATGGCGTCGATATCGACCTACATGCGAAAGGATACACCATGAAAGCGGCGCTGTTTGTTGGCGGCTGGTTGGCACAGGCATATGGGGGATGCGTTCCGCGATCGCCCGACCTATCATTTCCTGATCGGCGGTCAGTTTGTGGCTCATTCCCCCGGATGGCCGGACAACCTGCAGCCGCGCGAAGACCATATTGATTCCGATGTGACCATCTGCAAACCCGACGATCCGATTGTGCAAGACATCAAGAGTTTCCGCCTGACGACCGAGCAATACCATATGCTCGTCGATCCATCGAACAAGGTCCTGGCGACCACGACGTTTTCGGGCGATCATCTGTGGTGGATCGAAAGCACCGTGATCCCGGTTGTCTGGAAACGCCGCTGGGACATGGGCCGCGTCTTCTATTGCTCAATCGGCCACGAGTTGGACGACCTGAAGGTGCCGCAAGTCACCGAGATCATCCGCCGTGGGGCCCTGTGGGCGGCACGTGGCGCTGCCTGATGACACGATATTCAAGTCATAATTATGAGGACACGATATGAAGCTTCTCCGCTACGGCGCGCCCGGCGCAGAAAAACCCGGACTTCTGGATGCGTCAGGCCGCGTGCGCGATCTGTCGGGCGTGGTCCCGGATATCTCTGGTGAGACATTGCGCCCCGCTGGCCTGAAGGCGCTGCACGGGCTGGACCCGGAAACGCTGCCGCTCGTTGACGGCACACCACAGGGCGATCTGCGCCTTGGGGCCTGTGTCGGGAATATCGGCAAATTTGTCTGCATCGGCCTGAACTACGCCGATCACGCCGAAGAGGCGGGGATGCCGATCCCCGAAGAACCCATCATCTTCAACAAATGGACCTCTGCGGTGGTCGGCCCGAATGATGACATTCAGGTCCCGCGCGGTTCGGTCAAAACCGATTGGGAGGTCGAATTGGGCGTCGTGATCGGCGAACCGGGCTCTTATATCGACGAGGCCAACGCGATGGACCATGTCGCAGGGTTTTGTGTGATCAACGATGTGTCAGAGCGCGATTTTCAGCTCAATCGGGCAGGCACGTGGGACAAGGGCAAAGGCTGCGATACCTTTGGGCCAACAGGGCCTTGGCTCGTCACAGTTGATGAGATCGCAGACATGGACAACATGGGGATGTGGCTGGATGTGGATGGCAAACGCATGCAGACAGGATCAACCGCGACATTGATCTTCAAGATCCCGCACCTCGTGTCCTATTGCAGCCAGTTCATGAGCCTGCAGTCGGGGGATGTCATTTCAACCGGCACGCCTCCGGGCGTGGGGATGGGTCAATCCCCGCAGCGGTATCTGCGCGGCGGAGAGGTTGTGACCTTGGGTATCGACGGATTGGGCGAGCAACGATCAAAGGTTTTGCCAGCCTGACAGGATCGCAATTGACACCGGCTTACTGAGCCGGTGTCACCTGATCTGCATGTGCGTTTTCCGCGATCTTCTGGGCCTGATCGCGCAAGATGAATTTCTGGATCTTGCCGGTTGACGTGCGCGGGATCGGCATGAACACGAACTGTCCGGGCACCTTGTAGGGCGCAAGCTGGTCCTTGCACCATGCGCGCAGTGTGGCGGCATCCACATGTTCACCTGTAGCCAGTTCCACAAAAGCACAGGGCGTTTCGCCCCATTTTTCGTGCGGCATGGCCACCACGGCAGCAATCGCGACGGCGGGGTGACGATAAAGCGCTTCTTCCACCTCAATGGACGAAATATTCTCGCCGCCCGAAATGATGATATCCTTGGAGCGATCCTTCAGCTGAATATAGCCGTCCGCGTGCCGCACGCCGAGATCGCCGGAATGGAACCAGCCGCCTGCAAAGGCCTCTTGGGTGGCTGTGGGATTGCGGAAATAACCCTTCATGACGACGTTGCCGCGAAACATCACCTCGCCCATGGTTGTCCCGTCGCGCGGCACGGGCAGCATGGTGTCCGGGTCCAGCACATCCAATCCTTCCAGCGGCAGATAGCGCACGCCTTGGCGCGATTTCAGCCGGGCCTGTTCGGCGGGCGGCAGATCGGACCAGTCCTGATGCCAGTCATTCACCACGGCAGGGCCGTAGGTTTCAGTCAGCCCATAGAGATGCGTGACATCAAAGCCTGAGGTTTTCATATCCGCCAGCAGCTTCTCCGGCGGCGGGGCGGCGGCGGTAAAGAATTGCACGGTATGAGCAAGTTGGCGCTTTTCGGCCTCGGGGGCCGAGATCATCAGCGACATGACAATGGGCGCGCCGCACAGGTGGGTGACGTGCTCATCTGCCAAAGCGGCCCAGATTGGTCCTGCCCGCACCTGACGCAGGCAGACATGGGTGCCGATGATCGCCGACAGCGTCCATGGGAAACACCAGCCATTGCAGTGGAACATTGGCAGCGTCCACAGATAGACCGCATGTTTCGCCATCGACGTCGTCAGCGCATTGCCCTGCGCCAGCAGATAGGCCCCCCGGTGGTGCGAAACCACACCCTTTGGATCACCTGTCGTCCCCGATGTGTAGTTGATCGAAATCGCGTCCCATTCATCCAGCGGCATCAGCCAGTCGAATTCAGGATCGCCCGTCGACAGGAAGGCCTCGTAATCCTGCGCATCTGCCTCGGTAACGGGTCCGCAGAATTCAGCGTCGTCGTATTGGATGACAAGCGGGCGCACTGTTGCCAGCGCCAGCGCATCCTGCATCAAGGGCATGAATTCGCGGTCTACGATGACGATTTTGCACATGGCATGGTCCAGCTGAAACGCCATCACCGAGGCATCTAGCCGGGTGTTCACGGAATGCAGGACCCCGCCACACATGGGAACACCGTAATGGCATTCCAGCATTGCGGGCGTATTGGCCAGCAGGGCCGACACGGTGTCACCGCGCCCGATGCCTTGCTCTGCCAAAGCACAGGCCAACTGACGTGATCGCGCATAAAACGCCGCATAAGTGCGCCGCAACGGGCCATGCACGATCGCAGTGTGATCAGGAAAGACCGAGGCCGCGCGTTCCAGAAATGTCAGCGGCGTCAGTGGCTGATAGTTTGCCGGGTTGCGGTCCAGATCGGTGTTGTAAGGGTTTGCGGTCATGGCTCAGGCGTCCTGCCATTGGGGCGCGCGCTTTTCGATGAAGGCACCAATGCCTTCTTCGGCGTCTTGCGCCAGCATGTTGTCGACCATCACACCCGAGGCGTAATCGTAGGCATCCGCCAGCGTCATTTCGCGTTGCGCGTAATAGGCGCGTTTGCCGGTTGCCAGCGTCATGCTGGATTTTGACGCAATCTTGCGCGCCAACTCCATCGTTACCGTTTGCAACGCGTCAGGTGCCGCGACGCGGTTCACAAGGCCGATTTCGGCGGCCCGCGCGGCTGAGGTTATGTCACCGGTCAGCAGCATTTCCATCGCGTGTTTGTCCGCCACATTGCGCGACAGCGCCACCATCGGGGTCGAGCAGAACAACCCGATGTGAACACCCGGTGTGCTGAATTGCGCCGTGTCCGCTGCAATGGCCAGATCACAGCTTGCGACCAGCTGGCAGCCTGCGGCCGTTGCGATGCCTGTGACCTCAGCGATGACGGGTTTGGGGCAATTCACGATGCCTTGCATCACGCCTGCGCACATCGCCATGACATGGGCAAAATAGGCTTTACCACCATCTCGGTTCAAACGCCCAGCGGTCATTTCCTTGAGGTCATGGCCTGCACAAAACGCAGGGCCATTGGCCGCCAGGACAATGACCCGCACATTTGGATCGGTCCCGGCGGCTGCAAACGCAGCACCGAGTTCCGCCAGCATCGCCTCGGACAAGGCATTGCGCCGACGCACGTCATTCAGGGTCAGGCGCAGTATGCCGTTTTCGTCCAGATCGCGCAGCAGGATGTCAGATGTGGTCACAGGGCTATTCCTTCTGAGTGCTACAGAATGTTGATTTCAACACTGTCGGCCAAGGTGTTCGCGATAAAGCAGTAGCGATGCGCGCGGTCCTGCATCTGCGCGAGCTGTTTGTCACTGACTGAAAAGCCGGTGTCAAAACGCACCACCGGATGCAGATCAATCCGCGTTACCGACATCTGGCCCTTGGGGTTCTTGCCCAGATGGGCCTCGGCATAATCGTGGTAGCTGGCCACCGGCCAGCCCGCCTTTGCGGCCAGCGCAAGAAAGGTCATCATATGGCAGCTCGACAGCGCCGAGGCGAGGGCCTGTTCGGGGTTTGTGTTCTCCGGGTTTCCGCCCCAATCGGGGGCGGAATCGACCAGCAGGTCATAGCGGTTGTTGTATTGCACGGTGTGCTCGTTCGAATAGGCACCGGTTTGCAGTACGGGCGCTGCGCGCTGCCAGTGCAGCTCAATCGCGAGATCTGACATTTCGGTATTCTTTCATGTAGCAGGACGTTAAGCGGCAGCGATCTGTTTTTTGGGATCATAGAACGGGCGCTCGCAGATTGTTGCGCGGACGGGGCCGGATTTCGTGACGACCTCAACCTGTGCACCGATGTTGGCGTGTTCCGCTGACACCATGGCCAAGGCGATGTTCTGCTCCAAACGCGGGGAATAAACCGCAGAGGTGACCTTGCCGATTGCTTCGCCACCCGAATTGATGTCCCAGAATGTCGTGTTGGGACCCGCAAGAGGATCGCCGTCGATGATCAGGCCGATCTGCTTACGGCTGACACCTTCGTCCCTGATACGGCGCAACGCGGCCTTGCCGATGAAATCAGCCTCCATGTCGAGGTTCACCAACCGGTCAAACCCAAGCTCAAAGGGGTTGGTGCCCATGTCGGCATCCGCGTGATACGACAACATCCCACCTTCGATGCGGCGGATGGAGGATGTGTGGCCGGGCTTGAGGCCAAATTCCAGACCGGCTGCCATAATGGTTTCCCACAGCAGATCGCCTTTGGAACCGTCGCGCAGGTAGATTTCATAGCCCAGCTCGCTGGACCAGCCGGTGCGGGACACGATCAGCGGGATGCCGTTCAGCTCGACTTCGCGCAGCCAGTAGTAGCGCAGGTCCATGATCCCGTCGCCAAACAGCGCGCGCATGATCTCGCCGGATTTGGGGCCTTGCAATTGCAGCGGCGAGACATCCGGCTCACCAATCGTGACATCAAGGCCAGAGTTGACCGCAACCCCCTGCGCCCAAAGAAGAATGTCGCTATCAGCAAGAGAGATCCAGAAATGGTTCTCGGCAAGACGCAGCAGGACCGGATCGTTCAGAATGCCGCCATCGGCGTTGGTGATGAGGATGTATTTGCACTGGCCCACGGCCATCTTGGACAGATCACGACAGGTCAGCATCTGGGTGAATTTGGCAGCATCCGGCCCGGTGATTTCCACCTGCCGTTCAACGGCCACATCACAGAGTATCGCGTCATTCACGAGGTTCCAGAAGTTCTGCTCAGGATCACCGAAATCGCGCGGGATATACATGTGGTTGTAGACGGAGAACCCCTGCGCGCCCCAACGCAATGTCGCGTCAAAATAGGGCGACTTGCGGATCTGTGTGCCGAAACCGAAATCATCTGCTTGCATTGGAACTACCTCCCGTTTTGTCCCCGACCGCTTTGATCGGAGACTGTCAAAACCTTTGCGAGATGTAGTCCAGGAGAGGCGGCAAAAGTGGTCCGAAGATTATCACTTCTCAGACCATTCAGGCCGTTTGGGGGGCCATATCAGGACCGATTGGGCCAGAGCGGCAATTTCGGATTTGCAGCGGCCAATTTCGAGAGGTTCGGCAAAGCTGATTTCACTTGGCGCGTGGCAAAATGGGTCATGTAGCGGTCAATGCCGAGGTTTTCGGCATGGAAATCTTCCATCAGGTCTTGAAACGCGGCGAGGCTGGGGCTGATGATCTTCATGATGTAATCGACCCCACCACCGGTGGCGATGCAATCAATGATCTCATCCCGGCTGTTGAGAAAAGCTTCAAAGCGCTCAAAATCAGCCTTTCGATGACGGCTGAGGGAAACCGTCACAATCACCTGCGCGAAATCTGCGAGCCGCTCCAGCGCGATATCGGCATGATAGCCGCGAATGTATCCGCCCGCTTTCAACCGGGTCAGCCGCGCCCAGCAGGGGGTCGCGGAAAGACCGCTCAGCTCTGCCAGCTTGGCCTTGCTCAACTGCCCATGCTGCTGGAGCGCGCTGAGAATGCGGATGTCTGCTGCATCAAGGGCAAGTCTCTTCATTCGCTCTGGTCTTTCTTTGTGTGGAAGCACGGTCATATGACCGACGATCACATGCTAGATTAGGATATCCCTACCTGAAAGCCCTCCGTCAGCTCAGTGGCTTTGCGACCGAAATGAGCGCGACCACGTCCAGCTGATCGGCGTTGTCCGCCAATATGGGGCGTATCTCCGTGTGATATCAGCATGTCGCGGGTAGACGTTTCGCAACGGCAGAGCAGACCGACCCGGAGCAGAAAAAGGTTTCGAGCCGCAGCCGGATCGCAGTTGCATAACATCCGATTGCAGACTGGACGCTGGATAGGATTTGCAGAGAGGAGAGTCTTGCAAGACAACATAGCCTCTGGCCGCTTCGGACGCATTGTTGCGTTCCAGTAGCGGAGACGGGCGCCAGCTCCGAATGTCGCTATCTATACACTGCTGAGCCTGACGGTTGCGGCTGTTGTATTGGATTGCGGGACTGGTGAGGCTAGGGGGGATCCCCGCCCAGTGCAGACCGGACGGGGCTTTGTTCAATCGTTGATATCGTGGTCGAAGTGTTTCACCTGGCCTTTGGGGCCCTTGAAGAAGTGGCGCAAGACCAGCCAGGCGATCAGCGAGAGGGTGGCGTAGATCAGCAGCAGCACCGGCAGGGTGATGCTGCCTGCGGGGGTGGCGACCAGCAGCAGGGCCACCAGCACCGCGCCGACGGCAAAGCCGAGGAACATGAAGCCCGGCGCCAGCACCTCGACGATGGCGAGGCCGATGGCAATCGCGATCCAGACCCACCAGACGGAGAGCAGGGCCGTCATTTTCCGGCCCCTTTCAGCATGTTGAAGGCGTTGCCGAAGGCCTCAATCGCATTGGCGGGCACCAGGATGGTCTGTTTGCCTTCCCCTGCGCCAAGGGCATTGAGCGCCTCGACCTGTTTCAGCGCCACCTGATATTGCGCGGCCTCCAGACCGTTTTCGGCAATGGCTTTGGCGACCACTCCGGTGGCATAGGCCTCGGCATCGGCCTGAATGCGGCGGGCCTTGGCGATCTGCTCGGCGGCGTAGAGCTCGGCGTCGGCGGCCAGTTCCACCGCGCGTTTCTGGCCCTCGGCCTTGGTCACCTCGGCGCGGCGGGCGCGCTCGGCGTTGAGCTGCTGCAGCATGGCGTCGCGGGTGGCCTGATCGAGGTTCACGTCAAGGATCTCGGCGCGGGTCACTTCGATGCCCCAGTCGTCAACGGCGCTTTCGACCAGATGCTGGATCTGACCGATCAGCTGCGAGCGGTTCGACTGCACCTCGTCCAGGTCCATCTTGCCGATCTCGGCGCGCACGATGCCGGCCACGGTGGTGGCAATGGCGCCGTCAACGTCGCGGATCCGATAGACGGTCTTTTCCGGTTCCAGAATGCGGTAGAACACCGAGGTGTCGATCTGCACCAGCACGTTGTCCTTGGTGATGGCGTCCTGGCTGGCGTTGGGCAGCTGGCGTTCCAGGATCGAGACCTTATGGGCGACGGAGTCGAGCAGCGGGACGATGAAGTTGATGCCGGGGCCAAGCACTGCATGCAGGCGGCCAAAGCGTTCGACCACGTATTTTTCGGACTGCGGCACGATGCGGACGCCCTTGAGGATCAGGATGATCAGGAAGATCGCGCCCAGGATATAGATGATGTTCTGCGTCAGCAGGCTCAGCAGGAGTTCTTCGGTCATTATGCCTCGCAATAAATTTGTATGCTATGGTATGCAGTTGGGGGTCGTGGACCCGGGATTCAAGCGTGGGGGGACGGCGCCCCGTTCTTCTTCTCTATGGCGTGTGCGGTGGTGGCAGGCAAGGGGAACGGCCCCGTCTGCGACGCATCCGTGGCGTGCGGGGTGGGGGCTGGATAGGGCTGCCGGGGCTTTGGCGCGGGCTGCGGTCATGCAGGCTTGAAAACCGCGCCGGGATAAGGCACATCCGGCAGGCTCTGCCGGAATGGTCCCGGATCGCGGCGGAGCACGGTTCAGGTGGCAGATGATCCCGTAGGAAATTCCCCGCAGCGGCGGGACCACGCACAAGACAGCCCAAGGAAGAGAACATGGCGCCGAAAATCTCATTTGACCTGAAAGCCACCGATGGCAAGGCCCGCACCGGTGTCATCAATACGCCGCGCGGCGAGATCCGCACGCCTGCGTTCATGCCCGTGGGCACGGCCGCAACGGTGAAGGCAATGCTGCCGGAGAGCGTGCGTGCGACCGGGGCGGATATCCTGCTGGGCAATACCTATCATCTGATGCTGCGCCCCACGGCAGAGCGGATCGACCGTCTGGGCGGCTTGCACAAATTCATGAACTGGGAGCGGCCGATCCTGACGGACTCGGGCGGGTTTCAGGTTATGTCGCTGGCGGGTCTGCGCAAGCTGACGGAAAAGGGTGTGACCTTCAAAAGCCATATCGACGGATCCAAACATGAGCTGACGCCGGAACGGTCGATGGAAATCCAGCGCCTGCTCGGTTCGGACATCGTGATGTGTTTCGACGAATGTCCGGCGCTGCCTGCGGACCGCGACCGGATCGCCGAGTCGATGCGCCTGTCGATGCGTTGGGCGGAGCGCTCGCGCGAGGCCTTTGGCGACCGTCCGGGCCATGCGCTGTTCGGCATTATGCAGGGCGGGCTGGAGCAGGATCTGCGCGAAGAAAGCGCCGAGGCGCTGAAGAAGATCGGATTCGAGGGCTATGCGGTTGGCGGCCTGGCAGTGGGCGAGGGGCAGGAGGCGATGTTTGACTGTCTTGATTATGCGCCCGGTTTCCTGCCCGAGGACAAGCCGCGCTATCTGATGGGGGTGGGCAAGCCTGATGATATCGTCGGTGCGGTGGCCCGTGGTATCGACATGATGGACTGCGTGCTGCCATCGCGCTCTGGCCGCACGGGGCAAGCGTTTACCCGCTACGGCGTCGTCAATATCAAGAACGCCCGCCACCAGGATGACCCGCGCCCGCTGGATGAGCAGTGCAGCTGCCCGGCGTGTTCGAACTATTCGCGCGCCTATCTGCACCATGTGTTCCGCAGCAACGAGATGATTTCGGGGATGCTGCTGACCTGGCATAACCTGCATTACTTCCAGGAAATCATGGGCGGCATGCGGGAGGCGATTGCTGCGGGCACCTTCGAGGCCTGGCAGAAGGATTTCCACGACACCCGTGCCGAAGGCGATATTGAGCCATTGTAGGGGCCAGCAAGGGGGATGCGCCCGGATTGTCGAAAACTTGAGCGAATGTTCATCGGCGGGTCCTGCCCTGAACACGTTTGCGCCACAAATCAGCGGTGATCTGTCAATCAGGCACTGATGACCAACGTGGAGAGATCCGATGAATGAGACGGCTTCAACTGGACTTGCGCATTGTTCGCTGATGATTTTGCTGGCGGCGGGCGTTGCTGTTTTTGCGCTTTTGGACCATGGCGGATCCTATGGGGAGCAGCCGGGGTCGCTGGCGCACCTGACGTCGGCCGCGCAGCGGTAAGGATTGCCGGAGCGCGACGGCACCCAAGGCAACGGCCTGATGTCGTGCGCTTTTTGCTGCGATCTTTGGTAGGGATGATCCCGGTCCGGTCCGCGTTCACTGGTTATGAAGACCTCGCTGCTAGATTCCGCCAAAACGGGAAGGGTCGCGATGAGCTGGTTACAGGCATGGGGGAGCGTGGTGCTGCTGGGCGGCCTTGTGGCTGCCTCTGGCGCTGTGGCGCAGTCGGATCAGGCAGCTAAGGCGCCGGGGTCGCTGGCCGAGGCCTCAAGTTTTTTCAAGGCACCACCGCTTGATGGCTGCCGGATCGCATTTGACGATCTGATCAAGGGCGGCTCCAAAGCGCTGCGGGGCCAGTGGTTTGTGCAGAAGGGGCCGGGGGAGACCGGGCTGCCGGTTGGCGGCCGCGTCGATATGGAACCGCTGCCGCAGCGCGCGGGTGAGGTGCTGACACTGAGATTTCGCAATGGCCGTCTGGTGGCGGATTCTGCCGTGTCCGGGGTGATCCCCGTCGGCGTGCTGGACCGGGCGCCACCTGAGCCGGGCACGGGGCTGAGGGCCGAAAGCGTCGGCCGCGGCGATCTGGCGGATGGTGCGGAGGTCTTCCTCGATGAGCTGGGCATGGGGCGGCTGCCCTGCGGGGAGGAGCAGATGCTGCAACTGAGACTGCAATCAGAACGCGACACCGGCACCGGAGACGTGTTGCGGCAGGATATCCGTCTGTTCCTGATTGATCAGACCCGGATGAGCGGCACCTACCGCGAAACCGGACCGGGTGGGCGGCTAGAACGCGGGGTGATCACCCTGATGCGGCGCTGATGCTGCGGGTCAGGTCATCGGCGGAGGCTGCCGCGCGCGGCCTTCACCATTTGCTCACCCTAGCTGCATTTGCGCCCTTGTGGTCCGGGCGCGCTGCGGGCAATGTGACACCAAACATTGAGGCACGGCGGTTGAAATCCCGACACCGCTGCACCAGATAAACAGCCAATGAGGAGACGCGCCGAAGCTGCCGATAATCGGGGCGGGGGCGTCTTGCCAAACCAAAGGACCGAGTATGCAAGAGCCACTCAATTCATCCTACCCCGTCCTGCCGCTGCGCGATATCGTTGTGTTCCCGCATATGATCGTGCCGCTGTTCGTCGGGCGGGAAAAATCGGTGCGTGCCCTGGAAGAGGTGATGACCGACGACAAGCAGATCCTGCTGTCCAGTCAGATCGACCCGGCGGAAGATGATCCGCAATCCGATGGCATCTACAGTGTCGGCGTGCTGGCCAATGTGCTGCAGCTGCTGAAACTGCCCGACGGCACCGTGAAGGTGCTGGTCGAAGGTCATGCGCGGGTGAAAATCACCGAATATCTGGACAACGACAACTTCTTTGAAGCGCGCGCGGAGTATCTCAGCGAGATCCCCGGCGATGTCACCACCGTGGAGGCGCTGCTGCGCACGGTCGGCGATGAGTTCGAGCGTTATGCCAAGGTCCGCAAGAACATCCCGGAAGAGGCGCTGAGCGCCGTTGGCGAGACCACGGAACCGGCCAAGCTGGCCGATCTGGTCGCCGGTCATCTGGGGATCGAGGTCGACAACAAACAGGATCTTCTGGAAACCCTGTCGGTGAGCGAACGTCTGGAGAAGGTCTATGGCCTGATGCAGGGCGAGCTGTCGGTGCTGCAGGTCGAGAAGAAGATCAAGACCCGCGTCAAATCCCAGATGGAGAAGACCCAGCGCGAATATTATCTGAATGAGCAGATGAAAGCCATTCAGAAGGAGCTGGGCGACAGCGAGGACGGTTCTAACGAAGTCGCCGAGCTGGAAGCCAAGATTGCCGAGACCAAACTCTCCAAAGAGGCGCGCGAAAAGGCCGAGGCCGAGCTGAAGAAGCTCAAGAACATGTCGCCGATGTCGGCGGAAGCCACGGTTGTGCGCAACTATCTGGACTGGATTCTGGCCCTGCCCTGGGGCACCAAATCCCGCGTGAAGAAAGATCTGAGCCGGGCGCAGGATATTCTGGACGCCGATCACTACGGGCTTGAGAAGGTCAAGGAACGTATCGTTGAATATCTCGCGGTGCAGCAGCGCTCGGCCAAGCTGAAGGGGCCGATCCTCTGCCTTGTTGGCCCTCCGGGTGTCGGCAAGACCTCGCTGGGCAAATCGGTGGCCAAGGCAACCGGTCGCGAGTTCATCCGCATTTCGCTGGGTGGCGTGCGCGACGAGTCCGAGATCCGCGGTCACCGCCGGACCTATATCGGCTCCATGCCCGGTAAGATCATTCAGGCGCTGAAGAAGGCCAAGACCACCAACCCGCTGATCCTGCTCGATGAAATCGACAAGATGGGGCAGGATTTCCGGGGTGATCCGGCGTCGGCGATGCTGGAGGTGCTGGACCCGGAACAGAACGCGACCTTCATGGACCACTATTTGGAAGTGGAATATGACCTGTCGAACGTGATGTTCCTGACCACCTCGAACAGCTACAACATGCCGGGGCCGCTGCTGGACCGGATGGAGATCATTCCGTTGTCCGGTTACACCGAGGATGAAAAGCGTGAGATCGCCAAGCAGCACCTGATTTCCAAGCAGGTGAAGAACCACGGTCTGAAGGCCAAGGAATTCGAACTCACCGATGAGGCGCTGACCGAGATCATCCGCACCTATACCCGTGAGGCGGGGGTGCGGAATCTGGAGCGTGAGATCGCCAAAGTGGCGCGGAAATCGCTGACCAAGATCGTCAAGAAAGAGGCGGAGAGCGTTTCTGTCACGCCTGAGAATCTGGATGAATTCCTTGGGGTTGCGAAGTATCGCTATGGTCTCGCCGAGAAGGAAGATCAGGTCGGTGTTGTCACCGGTCTTGCCTATACTTCGGTCGGGGGTGAGCTGCTGAGCATCGAGGCGCTGCGCCTGCCGGGCAAGGGTCGGATGAAGACCACCGGCAAGCTGGGCGATGTGATGAAAGAGTCGATCGAGGCGGCTTCAAGCTATGTCCGCTCGATTTCGCCGCAGCTTGGAGTGAAGCCGCCGAAATTCGACAAGCTGGACATCCACGTCCACGTGCCGGATGGCGCAACGCCGAAGGACGGCCCAAGCGCGGGTCTGGCCATGGTGACGGCGATTGTCTCGGTGCTGACTGGGATCCCGGTCCGCAAGGATATCGCCATGACCGGCGAGGTGACGCTGCGCGGCAATGCGACCGCGATTGGCGGTCTGAAGGAGAAACTGCTGGCCGCGCTGCGCGGTGGTATCAAGACGGTGCTGATCCCGCAGGAGAATGAGAAAGACCTGCCGGATATCCCGGATAACGTGAAGGAGGGGCTGGAGATCATCCCCGTCAGCCACGTCTCCGAGGTGCTGAAACATGCGCTGACCGATACGCCCGAACCCATCGAATGGGATGAGGCGGCAGAAGAGGCCGCCGCCGCTGCCAAGGCAGCATTGGGTGTTCCCGAGGATGGCGCCAGCGCCACCGCGCATTGATCCAGGCCACGGGTGCTGCCCCTAAGCTGTTGAGATCAATCCGCAATAGGTAACAATAGATGGGCGTCCCTTATCCGGGGCGCCCATCTGCCTTATGTCCTGTGAGATGCGTTTGCGACCTTCTTGAAGCAGGCGACCTGTCGGTTCGTCGGCCGTGGGAAGAGGAAGAAATAGATCAGTTCGCCGCATTGTTGGGCCGCTTGATTGTCGCAACATGGGATACGCTGGCCTGATATGACAGGGCGACGAGAAACCGGTTGTTGGCCGGTCCGCCGGGCGGTGGCTTGGCGGAGACGCGGGCGCGGGCCGTGTCATTGGCGGGTGATATCGTCATAATCGCCAAGTCGCAGATAGGCGTATTCACGGTAGAGTTTGATCGTCGGGCGCAGGCCGAAGAGGATGGATCCTACCAGAAACAGCCATGTGCCGGGGGTGACGGTTGCGTCGTTGAAGAACAGGATCGAACCTATCACAAACAGCACCGCAGCGGAGACATCGACCATCGTGTAGGCGATTTCACAATAGGCGTAGATCTTCTTGTGGCGGTCGCTGCGATTGCGATTGTCGGGGTGGAACAGGGCCATCATGTCCTCCGTCGGTCTGTGTCGGCTGCTTTTACCCTAACGCGCGGGGGGACGATTGGTTCAAAGGAGATTTTCATAGCGGCAGTCAGTGCCCCTCAGGGGTTCCACGCAGGCCTCGCAAGAAAAAGGGCGACCGCAAATGGTCGCCCAAATCAGGTTTTATTATTGTTTTCCCGAGATTTCGGGTTCTTCCGTCTGGCGCCCGCTCTTATTCGGCGGGCTTGATCCAAGGCGCTGCATTGGGTAGCGCATCTTGGATGTTCGGGGCGGGCGACAGGGTCGCGATGCCGGGTCAGGCCGCTTTGGGCGCCATTTTTGCCTGCACGGTGGCGATGGCCACGGAGTCGGGGCTGACGTCATCGGCGGTGGCCTGTTTCAGGATTGCCGCCATGGTGACCTCCAGCGCCTCAAGCCGTTCGGCCACGAAGCTGTTGCGGTTGCCGATTTTCAGGATCTCGGTGGCGACATTGATGATGCCGCCGCCATTGGCCACGAAATCGGGCGCGTAGAGGATGCCGCGTTTGTGCAGTGCGGCTGCATCCTCGGCCGAGGCCAGCTGATTGTTGGCACCGCCTGCGACCAGGGCAACCTTCAGCTGCGGAATGGTTTCGCTGTTGAGGATGCCGCCGATCGCGCAGGGGGCAAAAATATCGGCCTCCACCGCGTAGATCTCATCGGGGGCGACAGCAGTGGCGCCAAAGGCGGCAACTGCACGTTCAACCTGTGTGCTGTTTACATCGGTGACGATCAGCTCGGCACCGGCCTTGTTGAGAAAATCGCAGAGATACCAGCCGACATGGCCCAGGCCCTGAACCGAAACAACCCGGTTTCTGAGGTCGATCTGGCCGGTCTTATGCGCCCAGGCGGTCCGGATCGCATTGAAGATGCCGCGCGCCGTGATGGGTGAGGGGTCACCGGAGGCATATTCACCATCGGCAAGCCCGGCGACGGAGCTGGTTTCCTCGGCCAGGATGGCCATGTCCGCGGGGCTCATGCCCATATCCTCGGCGGTGATGTAACGCCCGTCCAGGCTGTCGATGGCGCGGGCAAAGGCGCGCAGCAGCTCCGGGGTTTTCTGGGTGGCGGGATCGCCCATGATCACCGCCTTGCCGCCGCCAAGCGCGAGGCCTGCTGCGGCGTTTTTGTAGGTCATGCCTTCGCTCAGGCGTTTGACATCGGTCAGCGCGTCATCGGCGCTGGCGTAGGGGCGCATCCGCAGCCCGCCGGCCGCCGGGCCAAGCAAGGTGGAATGCACGGCGATAAAACCGGTGAGACCAACCGAGGCATCCTCGACGCGGTAGATTTCTTCATGTGTCGAGGTGGCGACGGGGGTGATTGTGGCTGTCATCTTTGGATTGCTCCTCCATTTCACCGCAGAATACCGCCACGCAACCGCCGGTTTCCTCCAAAATACGTCGCAGTTATTGATGATGTTGGTGGCTTTCCCTAATATCTGGCCAAAATTAGGGGGAAACACGTGGATAAGATTGATCGCAGGATTCTGGCCGCCCTGCAGGAGAACGGTCGGATGAAGATCGCCGAGCTGGCGGAGAGAGTCGGCCTCTCTGCGACGCCCTGTGCGCGGCGGGTCGCCAATCTGGAGGACAGCGGCGTGATTTCGGGCTATTCGGCGCGGGTCGATCAGGCCGAGGTTGGCCTGCCGGTCACCATCTTTGTCGCGGTGGAGCTGGAACGCCAGTCCAGCGAAGGGTTGCAGGCCTTTGAGGCGGCGGTGCGGCGGTTCGATCAGGTGATGGAATGTTATCTGATGACCGGGAGCCGCGATATTCTGCTGCGGGTCGTGGCGCAGGATCTGACCGATTTCGATCAGTTTCTGGAGCATCGTCTGATGCGGGTCCCCGGCATTCGCAACACCCGGTCCAGTTTCACCCTGCGCACGATGATCTGCCGCAATGTGCTGCCGCTGGAGTAGGAGGGGGCAGCGCCCGTGCGGCGCAAAAATCGCAGCGCAGCGGGATTTTTCATCACCCCCCTCTTGCAGCGACGCGCGACCGGCGGTATGACCGCCGCCAAGGGTGATTAGCTCAGTGGTAGAGCGCTTCGTTCACATCGAAGATGTCAGGAGTTCAAATCTCTTATCACCCACCATCTTCCTTTTGCAGTGCCGATTAGCTGACCTCTGCGTCTTGTGGTGCGGACGTGGTGTCGCGTTTCGCGCTTGGTTCTTCTCAGGCCGGAGAAACCTGTCTAGATGTTGAGGCAAGGGCCGGAGGGTCGGGCATCAACGAGGGCGGGCATGGACTATCCGAAGATCTGGTTTCTGCGGCATGGGCAGACGGAATGGAACGCCGAAGGGCGCATTCAGGGACAGCTGGAATCGCGGCTGAGCCCGCTGGGGATTGAGCATGCGCAGCAGCAGGCGGGGCTGATGGCGCCGATTTTGGCACAGGGACCTACCTGCTATGTCTCGCCGTTGGGGCGGGCGCAGCAGACGGCGCAGATCGCGCTTGGCGGTCAGCCCTATGTCACCGACGCCCGGCTGGCCGAGGCGCAGGCCGGCGTGTTTCAGGGCATGACCCGTGCCGAGGTCGCGGCTGAATACCCGGATATCTACGCCGCCAACCCGCTCAATCTGGATTTGTTCTGTGCGGCGCCAAAGGGCGAGGGCTTTGCTGCGTTTCAGGCCCGGATCACGGATTTCCTGACCGGGCTGAGTGAGCCGACCGTTGTGGTGGCGCATGGGCTGTGGGGACAGGTTCTGCGCGGGGTGATCTGCGGCTTGTCGCGCGCGGAAATGGCCGCCTTGCCCAATGAACAGGGCTGCATCTACGAGTTGTCGCAGGGCATGGAGCGGGTGCTGCGCTAGGGGTGGGAATTTTTTCGCAGATTTTTGCGATTTGCCTCTTGCGCAGAGCGCGCGCATTCTCTAAATCCGCGCTCACCGGGTCGTTAGCTCAGTTGGTAGAGCGCTTCGTTTACACCGAAGATGTCGGGAGTTCGAGCCTCTCACGACCCACCATCTCCACCTTGAATTCCATATCAATAAGCTCTGCCAGCGCCAAAGTTGCGAGGCATATGGTTTCGCAGTAGGCTCATGTCGCTCCTTCGGCGCATTTCCCGCCGGAGGGGAGTTTTTTTACCGAGTATATGACGTGGAGTTTATGTCATGAAATATTTTGCAATCCTTTCAGTCGTGGTCTCTGTCCTGTTCTGTCTGCCCGCAGCGGGGCAGGCCGGGTCCTATAAGCCGATCAAGACCGAGGCGGAGTTTCTCGCTCTTGTCGGTGGCAAGACCCTCAGCGCCGATTGGGGCAGTATGCAGATCCTGCCCAACGGGAAAATCAAGGGAAAGACCAACCAGGGCAAGCTGGTTGGCGCCTGGCAGTGGAATGGCGCCCTGTGGTGCCGCAATGTCCGCATCGGCAAGCAGCCGGAGCGGGGGACGGACTGCCAGAAAATCGGTGTCTCTGGAAACCAGATGCAGTTTATCCGTGAGCAGGGCCGGGGCGCGGCCGTTGTCATGGTGATCTCCAACTGATCAGGACTAACCGGTGGCGCGGCTCTGGTACGGCGCGCCATCGGTGCTGTCTGCGGCACCTTGCGGCTGGATGGCGCTGTTGTTGTCGCCGCTTGGCTCCGTGATCCGCGGATCTGAGGTCGGCAGTGATTTTCTCGATGGATTATCCCTGGTGCCCGGCGGGACGCCAGATGGGAATTTCGGAAAAACAATGGGTTAGGCGGCAATTTGGCGGTGGCTTTGTTTTTTTTCACGGAAACCGGAGAAAATGCCAAAACACCGCTTGACGATCCCTCGGTGCTGCGAATATTACAGCCCAACATTCAGCGGCGACGTTGGATGGAACAGCAAGCGGTTGTAGCTCAGTTGGTTAGAGTACCGGCCTGTCACGCCGGGGGTCGCGGGTTCGAGCCCCGTCAACCGCGCCACTGCTGTCCGCCCCGGATCCGGGTTAAGGGATCCAGATGAAAGTAAATGCGCGGTTGTAGCTCAGTTGGTTAGAGTACCGGCCTGTCACGCCGGGGGTCGCGGGTTCGAGCCCCGTCAACCGCGCCACTTTCATACGATGCCCTGTCGTTCAGGGTCCGCCCCGGAGGGGATATATAGGTCAGGCTGCTGCCTGATTTGCCGAAAGGCCCATGCGCGGTTGTAGCTCAGTTGGTTAGAGTACCGGCCTGTCACGCCGGGGGTCGCGGGTTCGAGCCCCGTCAACCGCGCCACTTTCTTCCCTAAATTTGTGGATGAACGCTCCCTGCTTCGGCGGGGTTTTTGCGTTTTGTGGCGAGGCGTTACGGTGATTGCCCTGTCGAGATGTGGTGCGCGCCGGAGCGCACACCACTGGCCTTGTTATTTCGTGGTCAAAGCATCCAGCACGCGTGCCCAGGAGCGGATGCCCTTGTGGAAGCTTTCCAGATCGTATTTCTCATTTGGGGAGTGGATGGCGTCATCTTCATTGGCAAAGCCGATCAGCATCGCATCCATACCGAGGATGGATTTGAAGAAGCCGGCAATGGGGATCGAGCCGCCCATGCCGCAGAATACGGCTTCGCGGTTCCATTCATCCGACAGCGCACCGCGGGCGGCTTCGAATTCGGGGCGGGCGATATTCATCACCGAGGCACGCGAGCCCTCCAGATCATTGTCCCAGACCACCTTGCAGTCAGGCTTCAGCCGGTCTTCGACATGTTTGCGGATTTTCAGGCGCAGCGCATCCGGGTCCATGTCGCCGACCAGACGGCAGGTGATCTTGCAATGCGCCTCAGACGGGATCACGGTTTTGGAGCCGGCACCGTTGTAGCCACCCCAGAGGCCGTTCACCTCCAGCGTTGGGCGGGCCCATTGCTGTTCCAGAACCGAGCGGTCCTTTTCCCCGTGGGCCTGAGTATAGCCTGCGTTGGAGAGATAATCCTTTTCATCAAAGCCGCAGCCTTCCCACTGGCGCAGCTGCTCTTCCGGCACCTCATGTACGCCCTCATAGAAGCCCTCAACCGCGACCTTGCCGGTGTCTTCGTCATAGAAGGACGCGACGATGCGGCTGATTTCGCGCAGCGGGTTGAGGCCGGGGCCGCCGTAATGGCCGGAATGCAGGTCGATGCGCGGGCCGATCAGGGTGAACTCATCCTTCAGCATGCCGCGCAGCTGCGAGGAAATCGACGGCACCCCGCGCGACACCATCGAGGTGTCGCAGATCAGCGCCAGATCCGCTTTCAGCTCGGCTGCGTGCTGTTCCATAAAGGGCACGAGAGAGGGCGAGCCGCTCTCTTCCTCGCCCTCAAAGAAGAAGGTGATACGGCAGGGCAGGGTGCCATTGACCGCCTGCCAGGCGCGGCAGGCTTCGACAAAGGTCATCAGCTGGCCCTTGTCATCCGAGGCGCCACGGCCGCGAATGACGGTGCCGCGCGCGGTCTCTTCCAGCTGCGGCTCAAACGGGGGAGTGGTCCAGAGGTTCAGCGGATCCACCGGCTGCACGTCGTAATGGCCGTAGAACAGCACATGCGGCAGCGCCTCATCCTGAGGGCCGACGTGACCTACCACCATCGGGTGGCCGGGAGTGACGCGCTTTGCGGCCTCGATGCCGATGGATTGCAGATCCGCCACCAGCCAATCGGCAGCCTTGTCGCATTCGGCCTTATAGGCGGGATCGGTGGAGATCGACTGGATGCGCAGCAAATCCATCAGCCGCTGCGTCGCGGCATCAAGGTCGCTGTCAATCCGGTTCAGGACGTCGTTCAAGGACATGGTCAGGGGGCTCCTGCAATTGATGGTTGGCTCGCCGCGAAGCCTAACAGTGCCCGCCGACAGGGGCCAGAGGCCGCCCACCTGTGATGTGCCAGTGATAAGCCTGTGATATGCGTCGGTTTGTAGCGTCAAACGGGCGTTACAATTCTTGCTGCCGTCGGCGCAAAGGTCTATTTGACCTGCATCAAGGCTGGACCGGCCCCTTCACCGTATTTGATTGATCAAACGGAGGGATCGGGTTATTTATTCGGTAACGTGAATATATCAGCCCGACCACAGCTCGCGCCAGATCCGCTGGTGCCAACTATGCCATGGAGGTGCCGGTGGACTATACCGCGAAACTCGACCAAGCGATTGCTCAGCTTCACACCGAAGGTCGCTACCGGACATTTATTGATATCGAACGGCAGAACGGTCAGTTTCCACATGCGGTCTGGACCCGTCCAGACGGCAGCAAACAGGACATAACGGTCTGGTGCGGCAACGATTATCTGGGCATGGGTCAGCACCCGGTAGTGCTGGAGGCAATGCATGGGGCCATTGATGCCACCGGTGCAGGCTCCGGCGGCACCCGCAATATTTCGGGCACCACGGTCTATCACAAACAGCTGGAAGCCGAGCTGGCGGACCTGCATCAGAAAGAGGCGGCGCTGCTGTTCACCTCGGCCTATGTCGCCAATGATGCCACGCTGAGCACGCTGCCCAAGCTGTTTCCCGGTCTGATCATCTTTTCCGATGCGCTGAACCACGCCTCGATGATCGAAGGTGTGCGGCGCAATGGCGGGGCCAAGCGCATCTTCCGCCACAATGATGTTGCGCATCTGCGGGAGCTGCTGGCAGCGGCGGATCCTGCCGCCCCCAAGCTCATCGCCTTTGAATCGGTCTATTCCATGGATGGCGACTTTGGCCCGATTGCCGAGATCTGCGACCTGGCTGATGAATTTGGCGCGCTCACCTATATCGACGAAGTTCATGCGGTTGGCATGTATGGCGCGCGCGGTGGCGGTGTGACCGAACGCGACGGGCTGATCGATCGCATCGACATTGTGAACGGAACCCTGGCCAAGGCCTTTGGCGTGATGGGCGGCTATATCGCCGCATCGGAAAAAATGTGCGACGCCATAAGATCTTATGCGCCGGGCTTCATCTTTACCACGTCGCTGGCCCCGGCGGTAGCGGCAGGGGCGGCGGCCTCGGTTGCCCATCTGAAGACGGCGCCGGAACTGCGCGAACAGCACCAGCTGCAGGCACGGATCCTGAAGATGCGGCTGAAGGGGCTTGGCCTGCCGATCATCGACCATGGCAGCCATATCGTGCCGGTGATCGTCGGCAACCCGGTCCATACCCAGAAGCTGAGCGACATGCTGTTGTCGGATCACGGGATCTATGTGCAGCCGATCAACTTCCCGACAGTGCCGCGCGGCACCGAGCGGCTGCGCTTTACCCCATCCCCGGTACATGGTCCCAAAGAGATTGACGCCCTGGTCAAGGCGATGGATGGGCTCTGGTCGCATTGTGCGCTGAATCGTGCCGAAATGGCGGGCTGAATCATAGCGCTGTGTCAAAATGGTAAGATTGTGGTAGTATGACCATAATCAAAGGGCGCAGGCGAATCGCATTCCGCGGATCCATGACGTCCTGAATGTCGAATGCGGCAGGCTAAAATGGGACAGCAGGCATGATCGGGCGCCTTACTCAGCGCAAATCGAAGACGCACGACGAATCGCCAAGGCCTCGCAGCTTTGATGATTACGAGCTTCGGTTGGGTGACATTATGCGCGGTGAACGGGCCACGATGGGCAAGTCGCTGCTGGATGTCCAACGTGAGCTGCGGATCAAAGCCTCCTACATCGCCGCGATTGAGAATTCTGACCCGACTGTCTTTGACACGCCGGGTTTTATTGCGGGTTACGTGCGCTCTTATGCGCGCTATCTCAATATGGATCCCGACACCACATTTGACGCCTTCTGCCAGGAAAGCGGTTTCCAGGTGGCCCATGGCATGTCCGCCGAGGCATCAGTGCGCAAATCCGCCGGGAAACCGATTGCAACCGGCATGGGTGGGCTGCGCAGCGATGCCTTCACCTCTCCCAATACTCCCTTCGTACCCGCAGCCAGCAGCGTCTTCAGCCAGATCGAGTTGCGCGCGGTGGGGTCGCTTGCGGTGCTGGTGGCGCTGATCGGCGGCATTGGCTACGGCGGTTGGGCGGTTCTGAAAGAGGTCCAGCAGGTGCAGATGGCGCCGGTGGATCAGACCCCCATCGTGCTGGCTGATCTGGATCCGCTGGCCGGTGCTGCCCGCGAGGGGGATGCCCAGAACGAAGATCCCGCACTTGAGGCGCTGGATCGGCTCTATCGCCCGCAGGCGCTGGACGTGCCGGTCATGGTGCCGCGCGACGGCCCGATCGCGACGCTTGATCCACGCGGCTTCGGCAATTTTGTCATGCCGGAGCTGCCCTCGGTTGCGCTGGCAGATGCCAGCCTCAGCACGGCAGCACCGCTGCCCGCCATGCCGCAGGTCGTGGAAGAGACCGCGCCCGCGCTGCAGATGGTCGCCGTGCGCCCGTCCTGGGTTCAGGTCACTGCCGTGGATGGCAGCGTGATCTTTGAAACCATCATGGAGCCGGGTCAGCATTTCGAAATTCCCGCCACCGAAGAGGCACCGCTGCTGCGCACCGGCGAGAGCGGCGCGATCTACTTCGCAGTGAACGGCGCCCATTACGGACCGGTCGGCGAACGGGGGCAGGTGACGAAGAACGTCGTGCTGTCCTCCGATGCGCTCACCGAACGGTTTGCGCTGGCCGATCTGAGCGAGGATCGCAACAGCGCACTGGCCACGCTGGTCGCTGAATTGCAGGCCAGCAGCCTCACCGTTCCCGTGACCGAGACCACGGGCGAATAGGCCCCGTCCGGCCGGATGTCTCCAGCCGGGGCGTCGGACCTGCCTTTGCCATACAGCTGACCTTTCTGAGCCCGGGCCTCCCTCATGGGCCACGCGTGGTGATTGCGACATCTGGCCTGCGACCTTCAGGATTGCCCGCCTCCCATTGAAGCTGCGCGAGACTGCGCGTATCTATGCCCGGAACCCTGAACAGCGCGGACCGGACCTCATGTCGATCAACCACATTCGCCCCTGGCGCCACATCGAACGCCGCAAGAGCCGCCAGATCCATGTCGGCAATGTGCCTGTGGGTGGCGATGCGCCGATTGCGGTGCAGACGATGACCAATACGCTGACCACGGATGTTGCCGCGACGGTGGCCCAGGTGCAGGCCGCAGCGGAGGCTGGCGCCGATATCGTCCGGGTCTCGGTCCCGGATGAGGCCTCCTCCAAGGCACTAAAGGAAATCGTTCGCGAAAGCCCGGTGCCCATCGTTGCCGATATCCACTTCCACTACAAACGCGGCATCGAGGCCGCCGAAGCTGGCGCTGCCTGCCTGCGCATCAACCCGGGCAACATCGGCGATGAAAAACGCGTGGCCGAAGTGATCCGAGCGGCTCGCGACCACAATTGTTCGATCCGCATCGGCGTCAACGCCGGTTCGCTGGAAAAACACCTCCTCGACAAATACGGCGAACCCTGCCCAGAGGCGATGGTGGAGAGCGGTCTGGATCACATCCGTATCCTTCAGGATCACGATTTTCACGAGTTCAAGATTTCGGTCAAAGCCTCCGACGTTTTCATGTCCGCCGCCGCCTATCAGCAGCTGGCCGAGGCAACCGATGCGCCGATCCACCTTGGCATCACCGAGGCCGGGGGCTTTGTCTCCGGCACCATCAAATCCGCCATCGGCCTTGGCCAGCTGTTGTGGATGGGCATCGGTGACACGCTGCGGGTCAGCCTCTCCGCCGATCCGGTGGAAGAGGTGAAAGTGGGCTTTGAAATCCTGAAATCCCTCGGCCTGCGCCACCGTGGCGTCAATATCATCTCCTGTCCCAGCTGCGCGCGGCAGGGGTTTGATGTGATCAAGACGGTGGAGGCGCTCGAAAAGCGCCTGGAACATGTGAAGACCCCGATGAGCCTCAGCATCATCGGCTGTGTGGTGAATGGCCCGGGCGAGGCGTTGATGACAGACGTGGGTTTCACCGGTGGCGGCGCGGGATCCGGCATGGTTTATCTGGCCGGCAAGGCCAGCCACAAGATGTCCAATGATCAGATGGTGGATCACATCGTCGAAGAGGTAGAGAAAAAGGCGGCTCAGCTGGATGCAGAGGCCGCCGCGGCGGAATAGATCCGCGACCACAAACTGACAACGAGATGAGCAAAAGGGCGCTATGATGACATCAGCGCCCTTTTCTCGTGTCTGTTTCGCCCGTCATCTTTCCAGAAATACTCCGGGGGTCTGTGGGCTGGCCCCCAGTGTGACCTGTGCCTGGGCGCAGGCCCCCAGTCCGCCCTGCATATAGGGGGCAACCTGCGTCACACCCCCAGAAAGATCAGCTGCGGTTCTCGCGGATCTCGGCGACCATGATTTCCATCTGATCGGCGGGCAGGTAGCCACGCAGCAGCTCATCGCCGAGGACAAAGGTCGGGGTGCCCGAAATCGCCAGCTGCTGGGCCAGCGCGCGGGTTTCCTGCAGCTGACGGGCAATCTCGGGATCTGACATCCGCGCGAGGATCGCATCGGCGTCCAGATCCAGCCCCTCTGCCAGACGGCGCAGCGTGCCTTCGTTCGGCTCGCCTCCGAGGGTGATCAGCGCGTCATGCACCATCTTGTAGGCTTCATCCCCGGCGACCATCTTGGTGGCGATCGCAAACCGCGAGGTCAGCACGGAAGCCTCGCCGAGGATCGGGAATTCCTTGATGATCAGGCGGATATTGCCATCGCCGGAGACCAGTTTTTCCACCTCTGGCGCGGCGCGGCGGCAGTAGCCGCAGCGGTAGTCCATAAATTCGACCAGCGTGATATCGCCCTCGGGGTTGCCGCCGACCCAGGAAAACCCGTCATCATGCAGCGCGGTCATATTCTCGGCCACCAGCGCATCGTCGCGGGCGGCCTCATCGGCGGCCTGCTGCTGTTCCAGCTTGTTGACAGCCTCCAGGATCACTTCCGGGTTCTCCAGCAGATAGGCACGCACCTCGGCGCCAAAGGCGGCGCGTTCCTCGGCGCTCATCTTGCCGAGGTCGAGCGCCGAAGCGGCGGGAGCGATCATCAGCCCAAGCGACAGGGCGGCCGCCGACAGAACAGGCAGCGCCGGGGCGGGAAGGCGGGCAATACGGGTCATCTCGATTTCCTTTTTTCGTGTTGTTCGGCGGCAATCAGCACATCTTGTGCACGTCGCCAGGCAGGGGATCCGGTGGGCAGCTGCGCGGTGGCCCGTTTGGCATGGAGACCCGCATCCTTCAGCCGACCCTGTAGCGCATAGCGCTCGGCGGTGGCCAGTGCTGCCATGCCGGACTGGCCAAGTTTCGCGTAGGCCTGCGCCATGTCCCGCAGCATGTTGGCGTTGCGGAAATCCTGCGCGCGGGAGGCCTCAAGGGATTTCAGCGCCGCTTTCGGCTGGCCCGCCGCCAATTGCGCGCGTCCAAGGCTGGCGAGGATCAGCGGATCACGCCCCGCCTTCTGAACGGCCCGGCCATAGGCGGCAAGTGCCGGCTGCCAGCGGCGGTTCTCCATCAGGATCTGGCCTTTCAGCTCCTGAAAATAGGGATCGGAGGGGCGGATCGCGAGGGCGCCGTCGATGGCGCGCAGGGCCTTGTTCAGATCGTTGCGGCGGTGATGGGCGATGGCTTCGCGCATCAGGCGCACATCCTTGTAAGGCTCATCCCCGATCCGGCGCAGGGTCCATTTGGGTGACCGGGTAAAGGCTGACAGCTTGCCGCGCACCCGCGCAAACCAATAGATCGCGTTGGCATCGGGTTTGGCGCTGTCACCGTGGCTCGCAAGATAGGCCTCGGCGGCGCGGATCCGGTCGCGGCTGAGCGGATGCGAGCGCATATAGGGATCCTGATTGACCGGGCTCAGCAGCTCTTGCCCGGCAAAGATCTTATGCACATCGACCAGTCCGCGCGGGCTGACACCGGCCCGTCGCAGGATGCCTGCGGCGGTGCGGTCGGCGGAGGCTTCCTCGGCGCGGGTATGAGCCAGAAAGCCGCGCAGCGCGGAGGATTGCGTGCCAAGCGCGATTCCGGCGGCGGCTTCCCCGGCGCCAGCGGCAGCCGCCAGCACCGCAAGAGCCGCGCCAAGCCCCGCCGCGGAGCGCGCAGAGCGCATGTTCTGCATCCGCCGGGACAGGTGGCCATTGGTGATATGCGCGGCCTCATGGGCAATCACCGCCTGCAGCATCTCGGGGCGGTCCACCTTCAGGATCAGCCCGTAATGTATGAAAATCGTTTGGGAATCGATGACGAAAGCATTGAAGGAGCCGTCATTGACCACCAGCACCCGCACCCGTTTGGCATTCAGCCCGGCGGCGCGCAGCACCGGGGCTGCCAGCTCGTTCAGTCCGCGTTCGATATCAGGATCGCGCAGCAGCGAGATCGAGGCCGCCTGCGCCGCGGGGGCCAGTGACCCCGCGACGAAACACAGCGCGGCAAGGGCCAGAGCCGGGATTGACGTGAGGCGGGAGAAGCGGTCAAAGGTCATGGCCGCACCATGGGAGATCAACATGCGAAACTCAAGCCGGTCCAACGTGGATCCCTTCATTGTGATGGATGTGATGGACGCCGCACGCCGGGCCGAGGAAGCTGGACGCCATATCATTCATATGGAGGTGGGCCAGCCCTCAACCGGCGCGCCGGATGCCGCGCGCAGGGCGCTGGCGGAGGCGCTGGATCGCGACAGCCTCGGCTATACGGTGGCGCTGGGTCTGCCGGCGCTGCGCAAGCGGATCGCGCAGCTATATGGCGACTGGTACAATGTTGATCTGAATCCGGAGCGGGTGGTGATCACGCCGGGCTCTTCGGGGGCGTTCCTGCTGAGCTTTACTGCGCTTTTTGACAGTGGCGACCGGGTCGGCATCGGTGCGCCGGGCTATCCCTCCTACCGTCAGATTCTGCATGCGCTGGGGCTGACGCCTGTTGATATCGAAACCTCGCTTGATCACCGCCTGCAACCGGTGCCGCAGGATCTGGCGGGGCTGGATCTGGCGGGTCTGATGGTGGCCTCACCGGCCAACCCGACCGGCACCATGCTGGACCGGGATGCGATGGCGGCGCTGATTGATGCGGCACAGGGGCAGGGGGCGGCGTTTATCTCGGATGAGATTTATCACGGCATCGAATATGACGCGAAAGCGGTCACCGCACTTGAGGTGACTGATGAGTGCTATGTGATCAATTCCTTTTCCAAGTATTTCTCCATGACTGGCTGGCGCGTGGGTTGGATGGTGGTGCCGGAAGACCACGTACGGGTGGTCGAGCGCATCGCGCAGAACATGTTCATCTGCGCGCCTCATGCCAGTCAGGTTGCCGCGCTTGCGGCGATGGACTGCGGTGCGGAGCTGGAGGAGAATCTGGCGGTCTATGCGCGCAACCGGGCGCTGATGCTGGAGGGGTTGCCAAAGGCCGGGTTTGACCGGATCGCGCCACCGGACGGGGCGTTCTACGTTTATGCGGATGTTTCCGAGCTGACCAATGACAGCCGCGCCTTTGCCAAGGAAATCCTGGATCAGGCCGGGGTGGCGGTGACGCCGGGGCTGGATTTCGATCCCAAGCGCGGCGCGACCACCCTGCGGTTCTCCTATGCGCGGTCGACGGCGGATATCGAAGAGGGGCTGGCGCGGCTCAAGAGCTTTATGGAGCAGCGTCGGGTCTGAGAGCGCGTCGCGAAAGGGCAGGCCGTGCGGGGCAAGCGGATGAGGCTGGCAATCAGGCCTCGCGATGGCTTAGTCTTTGGCCAAAAGCCGTGCCGCCACCAGCCGCGCGGCCATCCTGTGTCCTTATGGCAGGGCAATACAAAAAAACGGGCGGAGCAACAGCCATGAGCAGACCTATAAAAGCCCTCGCAGCGCTGCTGCCGGCCCTGGTGATCGCGATGACGCCGCCGGTTGTCGCTGAGGAAACAGCTGCTGCCAGCAGTCAGATCAGCGGGCAGGGCTTCAGCGGTCTGGCGCGGATCCTGCCGCAGGACAGCCGCGCCGCCGATCGCCGCTCGGGGGTGGATGTGACATTGGCGCTGAGCCAGGGGGTGCCGTATCGGCTGTTCACGCTGGATGGCCCGCCGCGCGTGGTGCTGGATTTTCAGGAGGTCGACTGGAGCGGCCTCGGCGCCGAGGCGCTGGTGACAGAGGACGGCATACGGACGGCGCAGTTTGGCACCTATGTGCCGGGCTGGTCGCGGCTGGTGCTGGAGTTGACGCGCCCAATGCAGGTCGAGACGGCGGCGATGGAGGTTGATCCGGTGACAGCGGCTGCGGGGCTGACCGTTGCCCTGCGCGAAACGAGCGCGGAGCAATTTGCCAAAACCACCGGCGCGCCGCGCGATGCCCGCTGGGATCTGCCCGCACCAACGCCAATGATCGCACCCGAGGATAAGGATTCGCTGGCGCCGCTCTTGGTGGTGATTGATCCGGGTCATGGCGGCATTGATCCGGGGGCGGAGGCCTTTGTTCAGGGCGGTCTGGTGCAGGAGAAGGATCTGATGCTGCAATTCGCCATCGAACTGGGCGAGATGCTGGTGCGGTCGGGCCAGTTCAATGTGCAGCTGACGCGCGACGACGATTACTTCGTCTCGCTTGAGCGGCGGATCGCGCTGGCGCATCAGGCCAAGGCGGATCTGTTCCTGTCGCTTCATGCCGACAGCCTGTCGGAAGGGCGCGCTCATGGCACCACGGTCTACACGCTGTCAAAAGACGCCTCTGATGCGGCCTCGGCGACGCTGGTGGAACGTCATGAACGCGGTGATCTGCTCGCGGGGGCCGATCTGAGTCAGGTCGATGACCGGGTGACCGATGTGCTGCTGGATCTGGCGCGGGTGGAGACACATCCGCGCAGTCAGGCGCTGGCCCGGGCGCTGGTCAAGGGGCTCAAGACCCAAGGTGGGGCAATGAACCGCCGACCGCTGCGCGAGGCGGGCTTTTCTGTGCTAAAATCGGCCGACATCCCCTCGGCGCTGGTGGAAATCGGATTCCTGTCCAGCCCGCGCGATCTGGCCAATCTGATGGACCCGGAGTGGCGCGAACGCACGGCGCGGGGCATCCTGAATGGGCTTTTGTCCTGGCGCATTGCCGATGATGAGACCCGCCCGCTGGTGCGTCAGTAGCTGCCGCTCGCCGGGATCGCCGGTCAGGCGGAACGGATCTGGCCCAGCGGCGTTTGATATCCGGGGACGGCCAGCGTCGCTTTCCCCCTGTTTTCTCCGGGTCAGCGGCATCAATATGCCGTTTCCCGTTTTGACCCCACGCGCCGCTGCACCTATATAGGCGGCACTGCGCGAGAAAGGCTCTACAGTGGTCAGATATATTCTATCGTTCTTTGGTTCCATCTTCAGCACCATCACGCTGGGCATCGCGATGATCGCGCTGACCATTGGTGCGGTGTTCTGGATCTATGGCCGGGACCTGCCCAGCCATGAATCGCTGGCGCAGTATCAGCCGCCGACGATCAGCCGGATCTACTCCGGCGAGGGGCAGCTGATTGACGAATTTGCCCAGGAACGCCGCCTGTTCACGCCCTCCGAGGAAATTCCCGATCTGGTCAAACAGGCTTTCATCTCGGCCGAGGACAAGAATTTCTACAGCCACAAGGGCTATGACATGCGCGGCATCGCCGCGGCGGCGGTCGAGGCGGTGCGCTCGCGCGGGTCGAACGTGCGCGGCGCCTCCACCATCACCCAGCAGGTGATGAAGAACTTCCTGCTCTCCGGGGACCGCAAGGCGGAGCGGAAGGTGAAGGAGCTGATCCTGGCTTCCCGTCTGGAAGATACCCTGAGCAAGGAAGACATTCTCGAACTTTACATGAACGAGATCTTTCTGGGGCAGAACTCCTATGGCGTGGCAGCCGCCGCCCAGACCTATTTCAACAAGACACTGAGCGAACTGGCCCCGCATGAGGCCGCGACGCTGGCCGCCATGCCAAAGGCGCCGTCGGATTATCACCCGGTCCGCCAAAAGGACCGCCTGCTGACCCGCCGCAACTACGTGCTGCGCGAGATGCGCGAAAACGGCTATATCTCTGATGCGGTTTACAAGGTCGAGGTCGATCTGCCGCTGCGCTCGGTGCAGAATGGTGATTTTGAGAGCTTCCGCACCGCGCTGCCGCCGCGCGATTATTTTACCGATGAAATCCGTCGTCAGCTTTCGGAGGATTTTGGCGAGGGCGAATTCTTCACCGGCGGCTTTACGGTGCGGGCGACGATCGACGAGGAGATGCAGGCCGAGGCCGCTGTTGCGCTGCGTGCGGGTCTTCAGGACTATGACCGGTCGCGTGGCACCTGGCGGGGCACTGGCGTGACGCTGGACGCCGATCTGTTGGCATCCGAAGACAGCTGGCGCGCGGCGCTCAGCGCTGCTGCCGTGCCGCGTGATATCGAACTGGGCGGCAAATGGCATCCGGCGGTTGTGCTGGAGGTCGGTGACCAGAGCATCAGCGTAGGCGTCGAGGAGGTGGCCGAAATCGGCTCGGTTCCGCGCTCTGACATCAAATGGATGAAGGGCAGCTTCAAGGACAATCTCGCCACCGGGGATGTGGTGCTGGTCCGCGCGGTCGAAAAGGACGGCGCACTGCAACATTGGTCGCTGCGTCAGGTGCCGGAAGTGCAGGGCGGCTTTGTCGCGATGGATGTGAACACGGGCCGGGTTCTGGCCATGCAGGGCGGGTTCTCCTACCAGCATTCGGTGTTCAACCGCGCGACCCAGGCGCAGCGCCAGCCGGGCTCCAGCTTCAAACCCTTTGTCTATGCGGCAGCTTTGGACAGCGGCTATAGCCCTGCGACCATCGTTGTGGACGCCCCGATCGAGATCAACACCCCGCAGGGGCTGTGGCGCCCCAAGAACTCCACCAACAAGTTCTACGGCCCGACACCGCTACGGACCGGAATCGAGATGAGCCGGAACCTGATGACCATCCGACTGGCCCAGGAGGTCGGCATGGAGGTGGTTGCAGGCTATGCGGAGCGTTTTGGGGTCTATGACAATATGGGGGCTTTCCTTGCCAACTCGCTGGGGGCCGAGGAAACTACACTCTACAAGATGGTGGCGGCCTATGCGATGTTTGCCAATGGCGGCGAACGGGTGCAGCCGACACTTGTGGACCGCATTCAGGACCGCCGGGGCGAGACCATCTATCGCCATGATGACCGTGACTGCGTGGACTGCGCCTCGCCTGCGCTGGCACCGGGGCAGGCGCCCCGGATCGTGGACAACCGCGAGCAGGTGATGGATCCGATCACCGCTTATCAGCTCACCTCGATGATGCGGGGCGTTGTGGAGCGTGGAACCGCCTCCAGCGTGATCAACCTGCCGGTGCCGACCGCAGGCAAAACCGGCACCACCAATGACTCGCGCGATGTGTGGTTTGTCGGTTTTACCTCCAATATCGTGGCGGGCTGTTACATGGGTTATGACCAGCCGCGTCCGATGGGCCGCGGCGCCTATGGTGGCACCATGTGTGGTCCGGTGTTCCAGCAGTTCATGCAGAAAGCGACGGCCAAATATGGCGGTGGTAAGTTCGCGGTGCCGGAGGGCGGCCATTTCATCAAGATCGACCGCTACACTGGTGCGCGCCTTGCCGATGCGGCTTCGGGGGCCAATGTGGTAGCGGAGTATTTCCGCGATGGTGAGGAGCCGATCTTTGGTCTGGCATTTGACGGTGGTTTTGCGATGGGGTCGAACCTGCCGCTGTTTGAGGAAGCCGCGCAATCAGCACGCCGGGTGACCACATCGGATGGTGGCACGGCGGTTCTGGGACCGAAGGCGAGTTTTGGCACCATCAGTTCCGGCGGGCTTTATTGACGCCGACTGTTTAGCGCGAACCTATCTGTTGGGCGGGGCGTGGAAATCATGACCCCGCCCCGTTTTATGCTGTGCGGTGACGTGGTGCGCCAATCGCGCTGCTGCCTGCTGCGTCGGCTTGCCCGCAGGGCGCGGGTGGTTTATCACGCAGGCCTGATACGTGATTTCAAGGGATTGCCATGCGCGCCGAAACTCAGAACATCGTGGCCGATATCGAAAAGTCGCTGGAGCTTTTGGCGCAGCGTCTGGATTGGGAAACCGCAGAGTTCCGCCTGGAAGAGTTCAACGCCCGCGTTGAGGATCCCAACCTGTGGGACGACGCCGAGGCGGCGCAGGCCCTGATGCGCGACCGGCAGATGCTGGTTGATGCAATCGACACCTATAAATCCATCAAGCAGGATCTCAGCGACAATATGGAGCTGATCGAGCTGGGCGAGATGGAAGAGGACGATGAGGTCATCGCCGATGCCGAGGCCGCGCTGAAGGCGCTGAAGGAAAAGGCCGCCGAAAAGGAGCTGGAGGCGCTGCTGGATGGCGAGGCCGACAGCAATGACACCTTCCTTGAGATCAACGCAGGCGCTGGCGGCACCGAGAGCTGCGACTGGGCGTCGATGCTGGCACGGATGTATGTCCGCTGGGCAGAGAAGAAGGGTTACAAGGTTGAACTGCAGTCCGAAAGCGCGGGCGAAGAGGCGGGGATCAAATCCGCCGCCTACAAGATTTCGGGCCACAACGCCTATGGCTGGTTGAAGTCGGAAAGCGGCGTGCACCGTCTGGTGCGGATTTCCCCCTATGATTCCGCAGCCAAGCGCCACACCTCGTTCAGCTCGGTCTGGGTCTACCCTGTGGTGGACGACAATATCGAGATCGAGGTGAACCCGTCGGATATTCGGGTGGATACCTATCGCTCCTCCGGTGCCGGTGGCCAGCACGTCAACACCACCGATTCTGCGGTCCGCATCACCCACGTGCCCACCGGCATCGTGGTCACTTCCTCCGAGAAGTCGCAGCACCAGAACCGTGACATCGCCATGAAAGCGCTGAAGTCGCGGCTCTATCAGCTGGAGCTGGACCGCCGGAACGCCGATATCAACGCCGCCCATGAGGCCAAGGGCGATGCCGGCTGGGGTAACCAGATCCGTTCTTACGTGTTGCAGCCCTACCAGATGGTGAAGGATCTGCGCACGCAGCACGAGACCTCCGACACCAAAGGTGTGCTGGACGGCGATCTGGACGGGTTCATGGCGGCAACGCTGGCGTTGAACGTCGCCGGAAAGAGCCGCTCGGAAGCGCAGGGCGAGTGATTTCGACGCGGCATCCTGCCGCTTTGCGATAGCAGCACCCCCGGTTGAGAATTTGCAGACCCGTTTGCCTTGGCAAGCGGGTTTTCTTTGTGTTTTGCTGCGGCTAGGCTGACATCATCTGCCAGCCAGGAGCCCCCGGAGATGACCCAGATCCAGACCAGCGCCCGCGAGATCCTGCGCGATCTTTCGACCGGGCGTCGTCGCGCAGAGGCGCTGATGGAGGAGACGCTGGACCGCATCGAGGCGATCAACCCGAGCGTCAATGCAATTGTGGCCCTGCGGGCGCGAGACGTGCTGCTTGCCGAGGCGGCCGCTGCCGATCGGGCAGAGACGCGGGGGCCGCTGAACGGGCTGCCGATGGCGGTCAAGGATCTCGCAAATGTGGCTGGTGTTCCTTCGACGCAGGGTTCGCCATTGCTCGCAGATTTCGTGCCGCAGACGGACGATCTGATGGTGGCGCGGTTGCGGGCGGCGGGGGCTGTGATTATCGGCAAGACCAACACCCCGGAATTCGGCCTTGGGTCGCATACCTATAACCCGGTCTACGGGGCGACGGCCAACCCCTATGACCGCAGCCGCAGCTGCGGCGGTTCCTCCGGCGGCGCGGCGGTGGCATTGGCGACCGGGATGGTGGCACTGGCGGACGGGTCCGACATGATGGGATCTCTGCGCAACCCTGCCGGCTGGTGTAATGTCTACGGTTTCCGTCCCAGCTGGGGACGGGTTCCGAATGAGCCACGCGGCGATCTGTTCCTGCATCCGCTGTCCACCAATGGGCCGATGGCCCGCAGCCCCGAGGATCTGGCGCTGCTGCTGGATGTTCTCTCCGGTCCCGATCCGCGTCAGCCGTTCTCGACCGGGTTTGCGGCGGCGGATGGTGTCGCCCCCCTGCCTGCCGCGCGACCGATGCGCATTGGCTGGCTTGCAGATTGGGGCGGTGCCTATCCGATGGAGGCGGGCATATTGGAGACCTGCGAGGCCGCGCTGGAGGTGCTGCGCGGCTTGGGACATCAGGTCGAGCCGATTGCACCGCCTTTTGCGGCGGAGCGGATCTGGCAGAGCTGGAGCACGCTGCGTTCCTTTTCCGTGGCCTCTGGTCTCAGGGTGTTTTCCGGGCAGCGGCAACAGCTGAAAGCCAGCGCCCAATGGGAGCTGGAACGGGGCATGGCGCTGAGCGGGCAGGAGGTTCAGGCAGCATCTGATTTGCGGTCGGACTGGCAACGCGTCGCGGCGCGTCTGTTTTCGCAGTATGACGCGCTGGTGCTGCCGACCGCGCAATGCTGGCCCTTTGATATCACGCTTGAGCACCCGCAGGCGATCAACGGCACCGCGATGGACAGTTACCACCGCTGGATGGAGGTGGTGACACCGGTCAGCCTGCTGGGCCTGCCCTGTCTGGCGGCTCCGGCGGGGTTTGGAGCTGGTCAGCTGCCGATGGGCCTGCAGATCTTTTCCGCCCATGGCCGCGACCGTGACCTGCTGGCGCTGGGGCAGCAGTATCATCTTGCGACTTGCTGGCCAGAGCGGCGCCCGCCCGAGCTGCCGTGCTCGGACACGCCCCTGTAAGGAGATCCTCATATGGACGAAAAAGCCTTTGGCGTGCCGCAGTTGCAGCCGATGACCCTGTCGACCCTGGGGCAGGCGCTGCGGCGCGGATGGGCTGATTTTCGGGCCAAACCGGGCTATGGGCTATTCTTTGCTGGGGTCTATGTACTGGCGGGCTGGATCATGGCCTGGATTACCGTTGCGACCGGCACAACCTTCTGGCTGGTTCTGGCGGCCATCGGCTTTCCGTTGGTCGGCCCTTTTGCCGCGGTCGGCCTATATGAGGTCTCGCACCGGCTGGAACAGGGGCGGGCGCTGGGTTTTGGCGCGATCCTGAGCGTTGTGCTGCAACAGAGCCGCCGTCAGCTGCCGTCGATCTGCGCCATCATCATCATTGTCTTCCTGTTCTGGTTCTTCCTTGGTCATATGATCTTTGCGCTGTTTCTGGGCCATTCGACGATGACCAATATCTCCAGCTCGCCCGAGGTTTTCCTGACGGCAAACGGGATAACCATGCTGCTGGTCGGCAGCCTGGTCGGGGCGGTATTTGCGCTGCTGCTTTACATGATCACAGTGATTTCCCTGCCGTTGCTGCTGGATCGTGAGGTGGATTTTGTCACCGCGATGATCACCAGTTTTTCCTATGTGCAGGCCAATTTTCTGGTGATGCTTGTCTGGGCCGCAGGCATTGCCATAGCCACATTCTTGGCCATGGTGCCGGGGTTTCTGGGGCTGTTTCTGGTGCTGCCATTGCTCGGCCATGCCAGCTGGCATATCTATCGGCTGATCGCGACCGCAGCCTGAGCGGCAGCTAGCGAAACCGGGTTCCCACGCCGAGCAACCGCTGCTGAAACGGGCTCAGCTCATGCTGTTCTATGAACCCGGCCCGGCGCGCGGCGCCGAGGATGGCGGCGGGATCCTGGCCGAGATGTTCATAGACCATGCGGGTTACCCGGTCCGACGTGTCGCTTTCGCGGCTGGTGCGCGCAACATAGCCTGCCCAGATGTTGGCCTGCATTGACGGCACATTGGCCAGATAGTTGAAGGAGGAGGTCCGCCCGCCACGCCGCGACAGCAGGAAGGCCACCCCATCATCATGGGCCGAGGCGTAGCCACGGAACTCCCGTGATTGCGGATCCGACGGCAGGCCCTGGTAGCGCATGGCGGATTTCGCTTCATAACCGCGTAGGTAGGTGATGCCCTCGGTGCGAAAGACCAGCGCCAACCCCAGGATATAGCGATCCGTGCGTACAAAGCTGCGGCGTACGAACTGATAGAGGCCGGAGGGAAAGAATGCCTCGGTCACATTGGCAACGCCGGGGCCAAGAAAATCGCCGAGGAACGGCCCCTGAAGGATCTGGCCTTTGCAGGAGAGCTGATCGACGGGATCCAGCAGAATCCGCGCATCAACGTCAAAGAAATTGCAGATCCGGTCCAGCACGTCAGGGCGGGGGAAGCTCTCGCCGGTCAGGTAGCGGTTGAACTGGGTGCGATTGATCCCGAGGCGTCGAGACAGATCCGAAATTGAGCGGTAGCCCTTGGCGAGCTGACGCAGGTTGGCACCGAACATATTGCGCAGTTCCGCCGGCGAACGATCGGCCTGGTTCAAGATTGGCTCCCTCTGTGTCGTGGACCGGGTGTTACACCAGATCTTGTGGTTTCCCTAGGGACTCCCTAATACCCTTGTAGATAATACATGAGGATCTGACGCTATCCAGCATCAATTTTGCGCAAACCGGACACAAATTGACACAGATCTTGTTACAGGTTTTTGGTGTTCCTTTGCCATGATTTATCCCAGAATAGCTCGGGACCAATGTGAGGTATGATATGATTGGCGTCGTTCTTTGGACGGACTACGATCTGCGGCAGGCGGTGATCTGGAGCGAAGATCACGGTGATCTGGTATATTATCGCTGGACCTCGCTCGATGAACCCATAGAGCTGCGCAAGGGTGACTGCGTCGCTTTTCGGGTTGAGACCAAGGGCGCGTTGCGGTTCGCCAGCGATCTGCATGTCATCCAAGAAAGCCAGAGTCCGGAACTGGCGGCGAAGCTTGGCGATGCCGAGCATGAAGCCAGCCAATCGCTGCCCAACAGCCGCTCGGAGGCGACGGTGATGACCTGGGAGGACGCGCGCCACGATCCCTTGTTTGTGGATCCCTCGGTCTACCCGGAGCATAACGCCCATGAGGTAAAAGCGCCTGTTCGTGGTGCCGGTGATAGCCAGCCGTCCAGCGCGACCATTTTGTCCTTCCCTGACAAACAGGCCCGCGACGCCCGCGCGCAGGCGAAACGGCGCAGCGCTGATCGAAAGCTGATCCGTAGCTGATCTGCAGAGCGGATCCGCCGCAGGAGCGTGATCGGATCAGTTTGTATGGGACACGAAAAAGGGCTGCGCGATGGCGCAGCCCTTTTGTCATCCTGTCGGAATGATCAATTTCCGCGCAGCAGGGCAGCTACGCCGGTGCGGGCGATCTTGGTCAGGCCCAGCGGGCGCATCATCTCGGCAAAGGCGTCGATCTTGTCGGGTGCGCCGGTCAGTTCAAAAATGAAGCTGTTGAGCGTGGTGTCGACAACCTTGGCGCGGAAAATATCCGCCAACCGCATGGCTTCCACGCGCTTGTCGCCTTCGCCGACCACTTTCACAATGGCGAGTTCCCGCTCGACAAAGGGGCCTGCGACGGTGAGGTCGGTGACTTCATGTACCGAAACGATCCGGCCCAGCTGCGCCTTGATCTGCTCAATCACCTGCGGCGTGCCGGTGGTGACGATGGTGATGCGCGACAGATGGCCGGTGTGATCGACCTCGGCCACGGTGAGGCTGTCGATGTTGTAACCCCGACCCGAGAACAGGCCGATCACACGGGCCAGAACACCGGGTTCGTTTTCCACCAGAATGGTGATGGTGTGGCGTTCCTGAACATCCGAAAAATTCGGGCGTAGGTTATAGGCAGAATGGCTGGTGGAGCCTTTTTTGATGTGTAGGGCAGACATTTACGTCCCTTTCCTAGAAATCGGGGCAGGGCGATAGCGCCCCGCTGTATCTGTTCCTGAACCGGGTTAAACCAGCACCGCGCCGCCGGATTGGATGACGCCTTGGGTCTCGGCATCGCCCAGCAGCATTTCGTTATGCGCCTTGCCCGAGGGGATCATCGGGAAGCAGTTTTCGTGCTTCTCCACCAGACAGTCAAAGATCACCGGCCCGTCATAGTCGAGCATCTCCATGATCGCATCATCCAGATCCTTGGGATCCTTGCAGATGATGCCCTTGGCGCCAAAGGCCTCGGCGAGCTTGACGAAATCGGGCAGGGCTTCGGACCAGGAATGGCTGTAGCGTTCGCCGTGCAGCAGCTCCTGCCACTGGCGCACCATGCCCAGACGTTCATTGTTGAGGATGAACTGTTTCACCGGCAGGCGGTACTGCACGGCGGTGCCCATCTCCTGCATGTTCATCAGCCAGGAGGCCTCACCTGCGACGTTGATCACCAGCGCATCGGGGTGCGCGACCTGCACGCCGATCGAGGCCGGTGTGCCATAGCCCATGGTGCCCAGACCACCGGAGGTCATCCAGCGGTTGGGATCCTCAAAGCCGAGGTACTGTGCGGCCCACATCTGGTGCTGCCCCACTTCGGTGGTGATGTAGCGGTTGCGGTCCTTGGTCAGGGCTTCCAGACGCTCCAGCGCGTATTGCGGTTTGATGGAGGTCTCCGAGGCGGTGTAGGACAGACAGCGAATATTGCGCCATTCGGTGATCTGCTCCTGCCATTTTGCGATGGCAGCGCTGTTCACCTTGCGGCCGCGGCTCTTCCAGACTTTCAGAACGTCTTCCAGCACGTGGCCGATGTCGCCGACGATCGGAATATCGACGCGGATCACCTTGTTGATCGACGAGGGGTCGATGTCGATATGCGCCTTGGTCGATTTCGGGCTGAAGGCATCCAGACGACCGGTGATGCGGTCATCAAAGCGGGCGCCGATATTGATCATCAGGTCGCAGCCGTGCATGGCCATATTGGCCTCGTAAAGACCGTGCATCCCCAGCATCCCGAGCCAGTTCTTGCCCGAGGCCGGATAGGCCCCAAGCCCCATCAGCGTGGAGGTCACCGGAATGCCTGTGGCCTCGGCCAGCTCGCGCAGCAGCTGGCTGGCGCCGGGGCCGGAGTTGATCACGCCACCGCCGGTGTAGAATACCGGGCGTTTTGCGGTTTCCATCGCCGCCACCAGCTCGGTGATGGCCTCCAGATCGCCCTTCACCGGCGGCTGGTAATGCGACGCGGCGGGTTTCGGCCCCTGATAGGTGCCGGTGGCAAACTGCACATCCTTCGGGATGTCGATCAGTACCGGACCGGGGCGGCCGGCAGTGGCGACATGAAAGGCCTCATGCAGGGTGCTGGCCAGCTTTTCGGTGTCTTTCACCAGCCAGTTGTGTTTGGTGCAGGGCCGGGTGATGCCCACGGTGTCGGCTTCCTGAAAGGCATCGGAGCCAATCATGAAGGTTGGAACCTGACCGGTGAGAACAACCAGCGGAATGGAATCCAGCAGCGCGTCGGTCAGGCCGGTCACCGCATTGGTGGCGCCGGGACCGGAGGTCACCAGAACAACACCGGGCTTGCCGGTTGAGCGGGCATAGCCTTCGGCGGCGTGAACCGCGCCCTGTTCATGGCGCACAAGAATGTGCCGGATATCATTCTGCAAAAAGATCTCGTCATAGATCGGCAGAACGGCACCGCCGGGGTAGCCAAAGACAGTGTCCACCCCCTGATCCTTCAGGGCCTGAACAACCATTTTTGCGCCGGTCATCTCACGTTTCATCTGCTTTAGCTCCAATTGGCGGCATCGTCCGTTTCGCATAAAAAAAGCCCCCGATTTCTGGTCGGAGGCGCATGGGTTCGATTATGGTCTACCGTTACCGGCCCATGCGCGTGGTTCCTACGACTACGACTAGGATATTCATCGTGTTGGCTCCTTTAGCGTTGCAGCGGACCTTAGGACCGGTGGCCGGGGGCGTCAACAGGGAAATGAACCGAAAATACCCCAGTTTCGGACATTTTGTTGCGCTAGCGGGGTTCCTGGAGACATTTTCGCCTTTCGCGCGGCCGAAAATCGGACCACTTCGGCCCTAAAGTCGAAAATCTCCCTGAACCAAAGGCCAAAGTCAGATCACGCGCGACGGCGTTTTGCCAAATTGCGAGGCGCTTCGGACCTAGTTTGCGGGAGTTTCTGCTGCATTGCGGCGCAATTTTAGCTCTGCCACCAGGCGGCGGGGTGGGCGGGTCAGAAACTGTGACCGGTGCCCTGCAGCACGCCATGTTCAAGCGCGTAGCGTGTGAGACCGGCGGTCGAGGAAATGCCAAGCTTGCGTTTGATGTTCTTGCGATGGGTTTCCACGGTGCGCACCGAGATATCCAGCGCCAGGGCAACGTCCTTGTTGGATTTGCCCTGTGCGAGTTCGAGCAGAATGGTCTGCTCACGTCCGGTCAGCGCCTCGCGGGCGGGGTCGTCCTTGGGCTTCAGCGAGCCTTCGGCGCCGGTGCAGAGATAGGTCTCGCCACGCATCACCGTGTCGATGGCCTGGCGGATCTCCTCGGTTGGGACATCTTTCAGCACATAGCCCATGGCCCCATGCGCCAGCGCGCTGGAGATATATTCGGGGCTGTCGTGCATGGACAGGATCAGGATGCGGGTGGCAGGGGTCTGTTCGAGGATGATTTCCGTGGCGCTCAACCCGCCCAGTTTCGGCATATTGAGATCCATCAGGATCACATCGGGTTTCAGCGCGCGGGCCTCGGCCACCGCCTCTTCGCCGTTGCCGGGGATGCCGACAACCTCGATATCGTCATAGCTTTCAAGGATGGATTGAATGCCCTCGGCGACCATCGGGTGATCGTCAACGATCAGAACGCGAATGGTATTTGGCATGGTCTCCCCCCTCATTTGGCGTGGCGCGGTCCAGCCCGTCGCGTGCATCCACCGGTGCGGCGGCGACAGTCTGGCAAGAGCGCCGATTGGCTCAGGACACCCGCTTGGACGCCGGTTTGGAGGCATCACCCGGGGGCAGCAGATGGCTCAGCGGCAGCAGGACCTCGATCACGGTGCCGCTTTGCGTGCCCCGTGATGACAAAATCCTGAGGGTGCCGTCAAGCTGTTCGATTCGTTCCTGCATATTGCGCAGCCCGATGCCCGGGCCGCTGCGGTCCTGAACCGGGGGCAGGCCGCGGCCATTGTCGGTGATCCGCATAGTGGCGCCGCGCGCGTGTCCGCGCAGATCCATGGTGACCTCTGTCGCCTCGGCGTGGCGTTCGATATTGGTGAGCGCTTCCTGCGCGATCCGGTAGAGCGCAATCTTGGCATCCCCGTCCAGACGGTTGCGGAACACGACAGTGCTGAAACGGGTCTCGATGCCGGTGCGTGCGGCGAAATCATCGGTCAGTGCCTTCAGCGCCGGGCCAAGGCCGAGATCATCCAGCACACCGGGGCGCAGGTCGCGGCTGATGCGGCGCACCTCGGTGATGGCGGTGCCCAGATGGGAGATCCCTTTGTTCAGCGGATCCTCGACCCGGTCAAAATCTCCCCGCGACAGGCGTCTGCGCGCGTTGTCCAGCGCGTAGCGCACCCCGACGAGGAGCTGACTGATCCCGTCGTGCAGCTCGCGCGCCACCCGGCCGCGCTCTTCTTCCTGGGCGTCGAAAACCCGCTGGGTCAGCTCTTTCAACTTGGCGTCCGCCAGACGACGCTCGCGGATGTTCAGCACCATGCCGGAGGCAAAGACCAGCCCCAGTGCAAACAGGGTGATGCCACCGATGTAGTAGAACGTACGGCGCACACGGGTCTCGACCTCGGCGCGCGAGGCCGCGACAGAGGCCAGCACATCGTCAATGAACACCCCGGTGCCGATGGCCCATTGCCAGTCCTGCAAGCCCAGCACATAGGCAACCATCTGCGCCTCTTCGCCGGTTGAGGGTTTCTCCCACATAAACGTGTGCCATCCGGCGCCCTGACGGGCCAAGCGGATGAATTCATCCACGACCGGTGTGCCGCGGCTATCGGTCAGCCCCTTCCAGTTGTTGTTGATGAACTCGGTCTGGCGCGGGCTAACCAGATTGGTGCCGTCGTAGTCGTAGACAAAGAAAAACCCGTCGCGGTCATAGATCATTGCACTGAGAATCTGGGTGACCTTTTCCTTGGCCTCCTCGTCATCTGGCGCCGCCAGACCGTAGATGTGCGAAAACCCATTGCGGGCCTGGGTCACATAGTTGCGCAGCTCGGCCATCTTGGCCTGCAACAGCTGCTGTTCCAACGCTTTGATCTCGCGTTCGGCCAATGCGCGCGACTGCACGGAGACCAGCACGGCAATGGCGGCCCCGGCCACGATCAGCGGCAGCGTCGCCAGCAGGGACAGCTTCTGGGCGTAGTTGGGTCGCAAGAATTGGGGGATCAGCTGCATGGTCGAATCGTTACGCAATCCGCCCGGAGAATCAAAGCCCCCACAGCTGCGCTCAGCGCGCGAATCTCGGGATCGGCCTTGGCGGTTGTCACAGGCTGCCCAGATTTTGGCCAAATAATTTGTCCAAAATGCGGTTTTCTACGCAGTAGTAGGTATTCACATGACGCAGCGTACAGCTAGGCTTGCGTCACTCGACAAGACCCGCCTCGGGCACAGACCCGGGGCAATCCAATTAAATGGGAGGAGAAACCTATGGATCGTCGTTCCTTTTTGAAGACATCCGCGCTGGGGGGCAGCGCCGCTGCAGCAACCACTCTGGCCGCACCGGCTTATGCGCAGGGCAAGCGTACCCTGACCATGGTCACCACCTGGGGCCGTGGCGCCGCGGGCGTTCATGACTCCGCACAGCGCGTCGCAGATTCGATCACCGCCATGTCCGATGGCGACCTGACCATCGACCTCAAAGCTTCCGGCGAACTGGTTGGTGCATTTGAGGTATTTGACGCGGTGACCGCCGGTCAGGCCGACATGTACCACGGTGCCGACTATTATTTCACCGGCCAGCACCCGGCCTATGCCTATTTCACTGCCGTGCCTTTCGGCATGACGCCGCAGGAACTGGTGAACTGGTACTACCAGGGCGAAGGCATGGCCCTGCATGATGAGCTGGGCCAGATCTTCGGTCTGAAATCCTTCCTTGGCGGCAACACTGGCCCTCAGGCCGGCGGCTGGTTCAACAAGGAAATCAACAGCCCCGAAGATTTCAACGGTCTGAAGTTCCGTATGCCGGGTCTGGGCGGCAAGGCGCTCGGCAAACTGGGCGCATCGGTTCAGAACATTCCCGGCTCCGAAGTGTATCAGGCGCTGTCCTCCGGTGCGATCGACGGCACCGAGTGGATCGGCCCCTGGGCAGATGAGAAGATGGGCTTCCAGGAAATCACCAAGGTCTACTACACCTCCGGTTTCCATGAGCCGGGTGCGGCGCTGTCCGTGGCGACCAACCGTGACGTGTTCGACAGCCTGTCGCCCGCGCATCAGAAAATCATCGAAATCGCCGCGGCCGAAGGTCACCAGTGGAGCCTGTCGCAGTTCATGAACAACCACGGTGCGGCTCTTCAGCGTCTGCAGACCGGTGGCGTGAAGACCCTGGAATTCCCTGACAGCGTCTGGGATGCCTTTGGCTCCGCGACCAAGGAAACCCTGGACGAGTTCATGGGTGACGAGCTGTTCGCAAAAATCCGCAACAGCGTCGAAGCGTCGATGAAAGCCTCTTCGGGCTGGATCACCAAATCTGAAGGTGCCTATCGCACCCAGCGCGACCGCGTTCTCGGCTAACCACCCCAAGAGTGGGTTCAATCGGATCCTCCGCATCGGCGGGGGATCCTTTCGCAATAGCAGCCGACACGGATGGCTCGCGCCATTAGTGTCCATCGGGTCCCAGGATCCGTGCGGCCTGATTATTATCCCTATGATGACGATCCAGACCGCCCGCGCTGCACGCATTTATTCGAGGGAAAAATGCAGGACGAAAGTGGCGTTTCCTTTTTCGGGACCTTACTGGACGGCCTGATCTGGCTGGTACAGAACATCGCGGGCGCCTTTTACAACTTCGGCTATGCCGTCGCCAACCCGCAGCTCTGGCTCGACTGGTCGGACAAGGCTTCCATCATGCGGTTCGTCTACTATGGCGGGTCGGTTGAGTTCTTCTTTGTTGTCTTCACCGCGTTTCTGGTGCTGACGGCGGTCGGCATGTATCGCCGCTCCATCATGTGGGGGGTCGTGCGCGGACTGGAGGGCTTTGCCAACACGCTGGGTCGGCTGTTTGCCTGGGCAGGTCTTCTGATGGTGCTGCAACAGATCATCATCGTCTTCATGCAGCGGGTGTTTGCGCGCCCGGACATGAGCTTTGGTCTGGGTATCGCGCTGGAAAAAGACATCAGCTGGTTCGCAGAAGAACTGAAGCTTTACAATGCCTTGGTGGTCTGCCTTTGTGTCACATACACCTTTGTGCAGGGCGGCCACGTGCGGGTCGATCTGATCTACTCCGGCATCAGCTTCCGGGCCAAGCGGGTGGTGGACATGCTGGGATCGCTGATCTTCATGATGCCCGCTGCCGTGCTGACCTGGATGTATGGCTGGTACTTCCTGTGGCGCCACCTGATCGTGCCGAAGCCCTCGGCCTCGGACACGCTGGAGCGTCTGGTGATGAAATCCCGCGCGCTGCGCTGGAACATCGAGACTATCGGCTTCAGCCCCAATGGGTTCAACGGATACTTCCTGTTCAAGATCCTTCTGGTGACATTCGCCGGTATCGTATTCCTGCATGCCATCGCGTTTTTCTACCGCTCGTATCTTGAGTTTGTGGAAGGCCCCGGCAGCGAGAACAAACACCTCGACAAGGACAGCCTTGGTGAAGGTGAAGAAGCCTATGAAGGCGCGCATTAAATAAGGGACAGCCCCCATGCTATTCGGACTTGATGGCGTTGAAATCGGCCTGATCATTGTCTTCTTCTGCCTTTTCGGAGGCATTCTCTCCGGCTTTCCAGTGGCCTTTGCCATTGGCGGAGCCGGCATCATCTCCTTCGGGATCATTGCGGCGCTCGACAGTGCCGGGATCCTGGTTCACCAGGCCATCGACACCTCGTCGCAGGTCTATCGCGACCTGGTGGGCTCCGGCGTCAAGCCGGATGTCATATCGGTGTTCAGATATCCTGAACTGCCACGGGTCGCCGAGGCGGTGTTCCCGCAGGGTTGGGAAGTTGCGATGGACCGCAACATCTCCTTTGTCGTGAACCGTATGAACGAACGGGTTCTGGCCGGTGCCTCGATCGAGACCCTGCTGGCAGTGCTGATGTTCGTCCTGATGGGCATCACGCTGGAACGGTCGAAGATCGCCAACGACCTGCTGACCACCATGGCGCGCGTCTTTGGTCCGCTGCCGGGCGGTCTGGCAGTTTCCATCGTGGTTGTGGGCGCTTTCCTTGCGGCCTCCACCGGGATCGTCGGCGCAACCGTGGTGACCATGGGCCTGCTGGCGCTGCCCACCATGCTGCGCAACAACTATTCGCCGGAACTGGCGACCGGTGTGATCGCCGCCTCGGGCACGCTGGGGCAGATCATTCCGCCCTCCATCGTGATCGTTCTTCTGGGCACACTTGCGGGGGATCTCTATTCCACCGCACAGGAAACCCGTGCGCAGGAATTCGGCTGCTCCGATGCGCTGACCTATCTGGGTGAGCCAGCGGTTGTTTCGGTCGGGACGCTGTTCCAGGCCGCGCTGCTGCCGGGTATCCTGCTGGCGCTTCTCTATGCGCTCTATGCCTTTGGCTATGCGCTGCTGAATCCGGAAAAAGCTCCGGCAGTTGTGCTTGAGGGCGGTACTGGCGAGCCGATCACCCGTGGCGAAGGCCTCACCTGGTTCCTCGGTGTGCCGGTGGCGCTGATTGCCGGTGCGTTGCTGCTGGGCCAGGTGAACCTGATCGGTAGCCAGAACATCACGGTTTCGACCTTCTCCGACGCGGGGCAGACGGCATCGCTGCGCACCAATGTGGGTGCGGACTGTCAGGCGGCAATGATTGACCTGCATGGCCAGGAGGCCTGGGATACCGCCGTCGCCGAGCAGAAGAGCATCGACGACGCAGGCGGCGTTGCCCAGGCAACCAAGCTGACCGAGGACGAGATGGCCGCAGCCCGTGTCGCCAAGATCGAAGCCGCAGCTCCGATTGGCACCGGTCTGACCGTGTTGATGGTGCTGATGGGGCTGACGCTGGCAGTTGGTCGCGGGGTTTCGCCCTCGCGGGATCCCAAGCCCTTGATCCTGGGGGCGATTGGCGTGCTGCTGATTGCGCTGGTCGATATCGTGGCAATTTCACCGACCACGACGCCCGGGGTCACCGTGCTGCTGATCGCGCTGCCAAGCCTCCTGGCGCTCTATGGGTGCAAGGTCGCGGCGGTGCGCAGTTCACAGAACGATCTGATCCGCGTGGTGTTCCCGCCGCTGATCCTGATCATTGCGGTGCTGGGGTCCATTCTGGGCGGCATCACCAACCCGACGCCCGCTGCGGCGCTGGGGGCCGGTGGCGCCATCATGCTGGCGGCCTACCGCAAGCTGCAGGACCAGGGGAAATCCGGCTGGATCATCATCTGGGCAACCCTTGCAGTGGCGATCTGTATCCTGGTTGGTGTCAACTTCGATCTGCGGATCAATGGGCAGGATGGGGTTTCGGCAGAGACCATCATCGCCTTTGGTGTGGCATATGGCGCCTATCTCTTTGCGCTCTTCGGGCTGCTCTACGGTTGCTGGGTGCTGTTCAAGGGCGGGGTGCTGACACCGGTGGTGCGCGAAACGGCCAAGGTCACGTCGATGGTCTTCACCATCCTGATCGGCTCGCAGCTGCTCAATCTGGTGGTGATCTCCTTTGGCGGGGAACACTATATCCAGCAGTTCCTCAAGAGCTTTGACAGCGAGCTGAAGGTCTTCCTGATCGTGATGGTGGTGCTGTTCATCCTTGGCTTCGTGCTCGACTTCCTGGAGATCATCTACATCGTGATCCCGATTGTCGGGCCGGTGATCTACGGCGGCTCCTTCGATCCAAAGTGGGTGACCATCATGGTTGCGGTGAACCTGCAGACGTCGTTCCTGACGCCGCCGTTTGGATTTGCGCTGTTCTATCTGCGCGGGGTGGCACCGAAGGAGGTGACCACAGGCCATATCTATCGCGGGATCCTGCCATTTGTGCTGATCCAGGTGGTGGGTCTGGGGATCCTGTGGATGTTCCCCTCCATCGTGACAATCGTGCCGGCGCTGATGCCAAACTGATTGCAATCATCCAAAGACGACAAAGGGCCCCGCTTGCGGGGCCCTTTTTTCATGTCGGCACCGGGGCGAAAGCAGAAACAGGGGCGCTGCCCCTCTGCGCCATGCGGCGCATTCACCCCGGGATATTTGACGCCAGAAGATTGGCCATGCAGCCGTTTGCCGATGGCAGCTGAAGGGGCGGTGCCGAATGGGACCGGCGCCCTGCGGTTCAGGTGAGCTGGAGCAGATCCCAGCGGTTGCCGAACGGGTCGCGCCAGACCGCAACCCATCCGTAGGGTTCATGGCGGGGTGCTTCGTCGAAGGTGACGCCCGCGGCCAGCATGGCGGCATGGTCTCGGGCGAAGTCATTGGTGTGCAGGAACAATCCGACGCGGCCGCCAAATTGATTGCCGATGATGGTCTTTTGAGCACCACTGTCGGCCCGGGCCAGGATCAGGCTGCCCTCACGGGCGCCCGGCGGCAGGATCCGGACCCAGCGCTTGCGCCCCTGATCGACATCTTCGGCCAGCTGCCATCCGAGGGTGCCGCAGTAAAACGCGATCGCGCTGTCGTAGTCCGGGACAATCAGCGTCACGGCATGAAGAGATTGCATTGGGTTACCTGCTGTGGCTGCGCGATTCCGGCAGGTGAATATTAGCGACCTGTTCCGCAATCGGATCGGTCGACAGCGGATGCGCCGTGTCATCAAAGGCGTCGGGATCGGTCATCGGCTGCCAGGCGCCGCGATGATAGACTTCAAGCCCGGTGAACTTCGCCTTGTAGCCCATCTTGGCGCTGCCTGGCACCCAATAGCCCAGGTAGACATAGGGCAGCCCGGCCTCGCGCGCGATGTCGATGTGATCCAGGATCATGAAGGTGCCGAGCGAGTTCTGCGGCAGATCGGGCCGATAGAAGGAATAGACCATGCTCAGCCCATCCTCCAGCACATCGGTCAGCGACACCGCCGTCAGCGCGTTGCTGTCGCGGTCGATATATTCGACGACGCGGCTGCGAATGGGCGTCTCCTCGATCATGGCGGCATATTCGAAGACATCCATATCGGCCATGCCGCCATCGGCGTGCCGGCTGTCGAGGTAGTTGCGGAACAGCGTATATTGATCTTCGGTTGCCCAGGGAGAGGTCGCGCGCCGATCCAGCCCGGCGTTGCGCTTCAACGTGCGTTTCTGCCCCCGGCTGGCGGTGAAGGCGGCGACATTGATCCGGGCAGACAGGCAGGCGGAGCAATCGGAGCAGGATGGCCGGTACAGAACATTCTGCGAGCGGCGGAATCCCTGCTGCGACAGGCTGTTGTTGAGCTGTTCGACACCATCGCCCTGCAGGGCGGTGAACAGTTTGCGCTCCATCCGATCTGCCAGATAGGGGCAGGGCTGCGGCGCAGTCACGTAGAACTGTGGGGCAATCGGCAGAGTGTGGCGCATCAGGCGGTCAGGTGTCCGTTTGGGCTTGGCACAAATGGCCCCGAGTGTCGCGCGGGCGCCGAGTACTGATCACGGAGCCGCTGACAGATCGGGGCATTCTGGCCACAGGGTTATCTTGAATGATAGCAATGCCATCGCACTGCGCCAAGAGGCCAGTTGGGATTAAGGTTTACAGATTGACTATCTTCGCCTTGAACCAGACGGCAGATCAGCGGCGCCGGTTCAGCATGACGGTCCCCATCACCGCATCCGTCAGCCCCTGACCGCGCGCGGACATCAGCATCATGAGGATGGAGATCACCTGCAGCAGCGGGAAGGCCATGGAGACTGTATATCCGGCGGTATGCAGCAAGGCGCCCTGGCCGTCGAGCTTGCGTCCCGACAGGTCGCGCAATTCGATGCCTGCGACGGCCATGCCCCAGGTCGCGGAACCAGAAGCGATGGTTGCAGCACGATAGATGAAACCGATCACCAGATAGAGCAGCGGCCAGATGAACAGCCCGGTAAAGGCGGTGAAAACCACGGCGATACTGGCAAGAACGGTGATCAACAGGCTGTCGATAAGCCAGGCAAACAGACGTTTGGCAGGGACCAGCTGATAGAAATCAGCCTGGTAGTCTGGATCGGGCAGGGCGGTCATCAAAGCTTCCTTATCGCGATAACGGGGTCGAAAGAACCGGGGCGGGGAACCGGGCTCATGGTTTGGCCGTCTGGCCAGGGTGGCGGCTGACACGAGGGCTGATCATCAGCTATGGCGCCAGGCCGCTCCCGCCGGGATAGGCCCCGCCCAATGCGGGCGGAGCTGGCGCTGGTCAGTGACGCTTGCTGCGCGGGCTGTCCGCGTCATCCTCTGCATCATCGATTTCGATGGCTTCATCGTCGTTCTGCAGCGCGCGTTCGTGCATGAACTGATCGAATTCCGATTTATCCTTTGCAGCCCGCAGACGTTGCAGGAAGGCTTCGAAATCATGCTGTTCCTGCTCCAGCCGGTGCAGCGTATCGGCCTTGTAGGCGTCAAAAGCGCTGTTGCCGGACGGGGTCATCGCGGACATGCCATGACGGGCCCAGGATTTACGGCGTGTGGTGCAGGATTTCGAGAACATGCGCTTGCTCCAGATCATGTAAAACAACAGGGCGAGGCCAACCGGCCAGAAAAAGACGAAGCCGAGGACCATGGCGGCAATCCAGGCGCCTTTGCCTTTGCTGTCGAGCCAGGATTCACTGCGGGAAAACCAGCCCTGTTCGGACGGGTGCGGGGCGGTAGAGGTGTAACTCGTCATCGGGGTCTCCAGGTTAACGTTGCGAGGTTCGGCGTCCATGTAAATGCGCTTCACATTATGGAATATCGGACTGCCCCCGCACGGTTTCAAGCCTGCATGTAAACATTTTTCACATTTTCGCAGATCGAAACAATTAACCTATTGATATGTTTGTATTAATTGATGATTTTGTGGCTAAGGGGAGATGTAGCGGGACACTTCCGTTTGCAAACTCGGACACTTCCCGTTGCAGCAACTCATTTTCATGATTTCCCTGCTTTATAGGCCAAAACCCGGTGCCCAGCCAGCTCCGAGAGCTTCGGCTTCCCAGATCCGGCGCCGCGGTTTTGGGACACTTCCCGTTGCAAACTTGAACGTTCGCCGCCCAGACCGTTGAAAAACGGCGGGGCGGCAGAGAGTTTTAAAGCGTGTTAAAAGGGGCATTTAAAGTGCCGGAACGCTGGAACCGAACCGACACAGCGATTGCGGACCCATGTTGGCAGTGACCCAGAAGGCAACAATGCGGGACAGACTGAGCTTTCGCTGCAGGTGCGCCAAGGGCAGCTAAGTAGATAGTCAACTCGTCGAACTGAAGCGTCAGCAACTGTGATTTCCCAAGCGTTCAAAACGTATTCGTTTTGATAGATGGGGTGGATTCCGGCTGAGTGCAAAATGACACCTTTAGCCCCTCCACATGTCATAAACGTTCGCCGTTTGCGTAATTTTGTGTGCGATCCGGCTTAAGATACGCACCAGAGGCCATTTTGGCGTCGTTTTCAACAACCTCGCAAACCCTCGTTTGGGATAAAGATGCGCTAACCGAACCTCTTATTTTCATGCACTTAAGGCAGCGGTGCTTGCCTTGGGGTGTCATTCTGCACTGAGCCGTAACAGACCCCTAGATTCCTGGGAGTGGAATGCGATAGTTAGGCTGACCTACATTTTTTCAGAAGAACATGGTACCATATGACAAATCGAGTTCACATGATTTGGGATAACTCCAACATTTTCCACTCTGGACAACGAGTCTGTGGAGAAAACGAACCAATGCATGAGAAAGAGTTTCGTATCTACTTCAAGCATTTAATTGACTTGGCCGCCGACAACAGGCCGGTTGAGCAAATCTTTTGCGTCGGATCAGTTCCGCCTCCAACAGACGCTATCTGGGAGCATATTCGGGAAATCACTGGAAGAGAGCCCGAAACCTACGAACGGGGCGCGGCAACTGGCACCGAACAAGCCGTCGATCAAGCGCTTCAAGTGAGGATGCTCCGTTTGGGCTATGATGTTAATCCTCCGGAGACGTTGGTTCTGCTGACCGGTGACGGATCGGGATGGGAAGAAGGAGTAGGCTTTTTCGCCGACATCAAAAGACTACACGAGATGGGATGGAAGATTGAGGTTTTGTCTTGGGCTCGCAGTTGCAAGCGCGTTATGAGGGACTGGGCGGAAGCAAATGGTGTATTTGTAGATCTCGAGCCATTCTATTCGTCCATCACATTTTTGCAGTCGAATAGAGCCGCAAAACCTCTCAATCTGAAAGCACGGCCACGTTAGTGATCAACATGCTTCGAGTTAAGTAGAAATCGAGCCTTGCTTTAAGATTGCAAGGCTCGATTTGCCGAATGATGGCTCACAAATAGAGAACCGGATCGAATTACGAGTGGCCTGAAAAAGGGCAGGTCAAAACTGTGCATGGCCTACCACCGGGTAAGCAGACGTTCATGCACCCCGCAGCAGCTGCCACAATGGGCTCGTTTCTGCCGTTCGCAGCAGACGTTTCAAATGAGGGTTTGAAGTTCTTGCTGTGGTAGCGGGAGCCCCGGCCTAAGCCGGAACCTCCTTTTCATCTAGTGCCAGGGCATCGGGGTATTCTTTTGCTATGGGCTCGATCTGCCTGCGCATTTTCCGGTCCAAGGGCATCAGGTATTTTTGCCGTTTGAGGTGAACTCGGGGGAGTTGTTCGAACCCAAGCGATTGGGCGTATTCGGCGTAAGTCATGCCAAGGCGCTTGATGCGCAGGCTCATGGTGCGGCCATGGACCAGTTTGTCACCATCTTTGAAGGCGTGCGACGCAACGCAGCCCTCATAGATCCAGTTGCCAGCCTGATAGATGCCACCGTGATGGCCCTCCTCAATGGCGGCGTAGGAAATCACCAGACGCAGGCCGGGATTGAGCGCCTTCAACATGGCCAGCGCTTCGCTGATGATCTGGGTCACCGGGGCCTTGTGATTGTCCAGCGCGACCCGCGTCAACTCGCAGACCTCGACCTGTTCCAGACCGTAGGGGGAGCCAATACGCGGGGTTGCGCCGCGTGAGAAGACAACGGCGCCGATGAAACGCCCGGCTTCAAAGACGCCGATTTTCACGGTTTTGCCAGTTGGCATGGTCTTGGTGTAGTGCCAGGTTTTGCAGGCCCAGAGGGCGTCATGATAGCCAATCCAGGCCAAGGCAAGCGGGTGTTTGGCCGTGTCTGATTTCCCTAGCCGGTCAAGCTGAGGCTGTGACGCGGCCGTCAAAGGCAGCACAAGGCGTGCCTCTTCCGGGGGACTATGTCGGGATGTGATCCAGTTGCGAAACTTGGGCATTTTGCCCTTCCTTTCCTAGGCGCTCATCTGTTCGGCGCTCGGGTAAAGGGCTCTGCGGCCTCAGATTATTGTGTGCCTTACATCTGGGGCACTTGATGGCGAGCGTGCCGCTAAGGGCGCCAGGCTCAATTTTGAATAACAATCTGCGGCATTCACCACAGCGTTGGTCTTGCAGCTCCAAGTGGAATCACTCCAAAGAGGCCGTGTCCTCGCGAGGGCAGGGGGCGGCCATAAGCTTGAGCTGGTCGGCGGGGGCAAGTGTGAGAGCGAGACCCCGTGCAAAAGGATGCGTCAGCGCCCTTTTGCCTCCCGGTTTCATGCGGGAATACGTAGTGCCCATTTCCAGAACCGGCGGGCGCGCATGGCGCCATAGGCGGCCCAGGTGCGCAGGGCGGGGGCGTGTTCGCTTAGTGCTGCCTCAAACCACTGGCTGTCGGCAAAGGCCACGCGGTAGCCTTCCTCCAACAGTGTGTCGTGGATGACGGCGGATTTCAGGAAATAGGGATCGTCAGGCGAGAACAGCCAATGCAGCCAGGCGGGAACCGAGCTTTCAAACTCGCGGCCTGCCGGGATGGTCAGGAGCCAGCCGCTGTCTTTCTTGCCAATGCTCCAGGTCAGATCGCGCGTGGTGACATAGCTGCGCGTGCCGCCCCGGCGATACCATTCGGTGTCCAGATTTACGTTCATGTCTTGGCCTTCTCGTTGTCGCGTTCTGCTTTGAAACTGGTTGTGAGTGTGGCGCCGAGCCGGTGGGTGACGCTGGTGATCAACCATTCGCCTTCCAGCTCGGGTTTGATGCCGGTCAGGTTGACCTTGGCCTCGGCCATCAGATCGCCCCAGAAGCCGCCGAGCTGAACATTGACCGAGCCGCTGGCGCGGGCGGTGCGGGATAGGGCGGCGTCGGCGGCGCGCTGTGCCTCTGCCTCGTTTGGGTAGCGGTGGCGTAGCTTCAGCTTGGGGTCTTTGTCTCCGGCCTTGCAGGTGCGGATCTCAGCGCTGCCAAGGTCCGTCCATTCCACGATGACGCAGCCATATTTACCGCGTCCTTTCAGTTGCCAATCGCAAGACGACATCTGCGCGCGGTTCACCTCAAACACCGGCAGGGCAGAGCCATCTGCGGCTTTGTTCTCCCCGCGTTTGGCGACAACCAGAGCGCCGCCCGCCGGTTTGGCGACGGCGTCCAGATCCTTGGCCAGACGGGTCAGGAAGTTGAGGTCGCTTTCGGTGGTCTGCGCCAGATACGCATAACGGTGGGCTTTCAGGCTGTCGCTGATCACCGGTTTCAGCCCGTGTTCGCCCGCGATCTTGGTCACGATGTCGGCAAGGGAGACGTTACGCCAGGACCGGGATTTGCGCGCCCGGATACCACTCAGCATATCGGCGGCCTTGGCACCGATAGTCAGAATATCCGGCGCAATGCTGCCGCTCAGCTCATCCACCACAAAGCGCCCGATCTCCACCAGATCGCCGGTGAAGCCAAGCGAGATTTGCAACGCGGCGCCGGTTTTAGGCAGGGCGATGGCATAGTCGCGGTCATCCACTGTGATCTCTGCGCGGTCGGATTTGCTGCCCGCCTCATCAATGACGGTCAGGCCGATCAGCCGGTCGGCAAAATTGCCGGTGACATCTTCACCATCGGCGATAATCTGATAGGCGACTTTCATGACGTGCCCCACAGGCGCAGCGGCTTACGGACAGTGGCCGGGGCCGGATCGGGCAGGGTGATCAGCACCCCCTTGGGGAGGATGGGGCCAAGCCGCGCCAGCCCCGGATTGGCCTCATAAACGGCAACGGTCATGTCCTCGCGACCATAGTGATCCTTGCAGATCTCGTCGATCATATCGCCCTCGCTGGTGCGGTAGGTCTGCATCACAGCCCCCCAAGGAATGAGGACAGGACGCCGTTGTCCTGACCATAAGCTTGCAGGGTTAGCGAGAACTCAATCTTGCGCGGGGCACCATCGGCCAGGAACACGCTTTTGCGTTCCTCAACATGGGTGATCACCCAGCGGTCCCAGACCCAACCGAGGCCATCGACCATCATCATGGGCTTGGCCACTTTGGCTTGTAGGCGCATCATTTCGACCTGCCGTAAACCGCCTTTGAAATGGGGATAAATCACCCCTTCAAGCCGCAGTTCCTCGGCGTCTGGTCCGGTAAACTGAAGGGCCGGGGCACGTCCGATCCGATTCACCTTTTCCCAGCGGTAAGCGGCGGTGCGGGCAAACTGCTGGTAGGAATCCCCGCCCATACCAAAGCGAAAGCCGCCGAGGGCCATCATGACCATGCTCAACATCAGTAATCCAATCCGTCATGCAAGTCGGCGCGGCGCGCGCTTTCCCGTCGGTTCAGCTCTTGCATCACCATCCGCGCAATCGCGGCCTCATCGGTGCCCTGCGGCGGTGCGATGGTGATATTGATCGTGTCGCCCTGGCGGGTGATCTGCGGTGCGGCAGCTTGCGCCGACAGGGCCGGGCGCGGGTCAATCTGGCGCTGGATTTCGCCGGGGCCTGCGACGGCGGCCGCCGGGATCGACAGGGAGGTCGCCGCCATTGCCGCCTTCAGAACCCGCGTGGGCAGGATGCTGCCGGATACGCCGGGCACAAAGATCTCGGCGCTGCGTTCCCCGACCAGATAGGGCATCCCTGCGCGCACCGGCCCGCCTGCGTCTCGCTGCCCGCTCAGGGGATGTGCCCTGGGGGAGCGTTCACGCCCGTCGCCGGTCGCTGCCTTGGCGGTGGGGCTGTCGCCGCTGGCCCAGGCTTGCAGATCCGTCAACCATTGCGGCTTGAGATTGGCCAGCTTGTTGGTGATGAACGTCACCGCCTGGTCCACGATTGAGGCCATGCCGTCCCAGAGCGATTTCATCAACGTGACACCGCTGGCAAAGAGAGAGATTTCGCGGAACTTGGCAATGATCTGCTGCGGCACGCCCAACAGCTCCATGACATAGGCCACCAGCCCGATGGCGCCCTCTATCGCAAGGGTGAAGGGGTTGAACTCCGCCAGCAGCTTGAACACCCCTTTGATCAGCCCCTCATCAAAGGCCGCGCGCACCAGTTCTATTTTCTCGGTAACTGTGCCGACGATCTTGTCCCAATTGTCATAGACGACATAGGCCAGTGCGGCGACGGCTGCGATGACCAGGCCAATGGGATTGGCCATGGCCAGAGCGCCAAGGCGGACAAAGGCACCACTCAGCAGCTTGACCCCGCGCAGCAGCAACAACAGCGGACCTTTGCCAACCCACATCAGCAGTTTGCCCGCCGCGAAGATGGGCGCCATGGGCAGCCACCAGATCAGGCGCAACGCGGCAAAGCCCGCATAGAGGGCTGCGGCTGAGGCGATGACCCGGCCTAAGCTGCCGTCCCATTCAAACAGCGAGGCGACCATTTGACCAAGCGCGGCCCCGGCACCGGTGCCCCAGGACGTCCAGGCGTCGCGGCTGGCGTCCAGCGGTCCCAAGAGGTTGGCAAACCACTGCCAAAGATCACGCGCGGCCTGGATGATTTCGTCCAGCATTGGCGCGGCAGGACCGAGGGCGGCACGGAACCCGTCCCAGAATCCGGTGAAGAACGCGCCAAGGCCGGACCAGTTGTTGTAGATCCAGATACCCGCCATCGCGACACCGGCCAGGAGCGCGCCAATGCCGGTGGCCAGAAATGCCCAGCGGATCGCGATCAACGCGCCGCGCACCAGCTTTAGCGGGTTCAACAGCGCCAGCAATCCACGCGCCAGAAGTGGCGCCAACATCAGCAAGCCGCTGCCTGCCCGGATGATGTGCAGGAACACCGGCAGGATCGAGAACAGCGACCAGCGCAGGGCAATGGATGCGACCCGCAGGCTGAACAGCGCAAGTGCCGCTTTCATCACGCCGTTGATCAGAGCGGGGTGGGCGGCGGCCCAATCGGTCATCGCAGCCACAATCGGCATCAGCGCGGCCATCAGCTCATTCATCTGCGGCAGAACGGCAGTGCCGACGACAACAGCCATCGCCTTGGCAAACTCCAGAAGGCGCTGGCGCTGCACAAAGGTGGTGGCCGCCTGTCGGCTATATTCTTCCTCCATCAGCCCTAGGAGGCTGGCGGTATCGGCAGCCTTGGCCAAGGCGGTTTCCAACATCTCGACATTGGTGATCAGGGGGGTGATTGCGCCCTTGGCTTCCTCACCAAAGAGAATGCCGACCATCGAATTGCGCTGATGAACCGGGATGCTGTCAAACGACTTGGTCACCTTCAGGATGGCGCCGGTTGCATCGTCCTGCATGTCTTTTGCGAGTTGGACCGGGTCCAAGCCGAGGGCCTTATAGACAGCCTTCTGGCGTTTGGTGACATTGCTGCCACGGGTCAGCGCGTTGGTGAAGTTCTTCAGCCCCGTTGCGGCCACTTCCGGGGCCGCGCCTGCGGCCAGCAATGTGGCGCTGAGTGCGGCGATTTCATCGGCGGCAAGACCGGCGGATTTGGCAACGGTGCCTTGCCGGTTGATCACGGCCAGAATGTCGGCCTCGCTGGTCGCCATCGTATTGCCGAGCAGGTTGACGGTATCGCCCAGGACCATGGCTTCCGTGTGGGTCAGGTTCAGGTTCTGACGCCAACGCGCCAGCGCCGTTCCGGCCTCGTCGGCAGTGATGCCAAAGGCGGCACTCATCTTGGCGGCGTCTGTTGCAAATTCCAACAACTGGCGGCGTTTCTCATCATCGGGCAGGTTTTCATCTACCACGCCCATCCGACCAGCGGCGGCGATGATATCGGTCATGCCTTCGGCGGTGGCGGCCAACCCGCCAGACGTCACCAATTCGCGGATCTGCGTTTGCAGGATAGTCAGCCCATTGGCGTCCTTGAATGACACCACCTTGGACACTTCGGCCAAACGCCGCTCTGCCTGGATTGCCGGTTCGGTCAAGCCGAGCAGGGTCCCGCCCAATGCGGCCAACCCCAGAACCTCGCCTTGCAGGGCAGAGCGGCGCGCCTTGTTGGCTTCAAGCTGCTGATTGGCCCATTCCACACCACGGCGCCCGGTTTGTTCGGTGACGTGGCCGATCTTGTCCAGTGCGGCAGTTGCCTGCCGCGCCGGGGCCGAGACCTGGTCGACCAGTTTCAAGATCAGGGCAATGTTCAGATCGCCTGTGGCCATGCCACCCACTCCAATATCAGCCTATTGCTGCGCGCCGTTCTGGGCCTCGGATCGCTCGCGCGCTTTTTCCCGCCACATGGCCAGCTCCTCGATGCTCATGCTGTCCATCACATCCGGGGGCCAGTGGAACACGAGGGCGATATCCGCCATCGCGTCCTCTACAAATTCGGGCAGTTTTAGGGGCTCGCCTCCAGTTCCAGAAACTGCCCCTCCAACTGTTCTTTCTTCGCGAAAAAAAGCAGGGTTTTCGTCGCCAGTTCTGTGAAGTCCTCCGGCGCCAGCTCCGAGGACAATTGCAGAGGCGACAGCGGCGGCTGGGTGATACGGGGCAGCAGTTTGAACATGGCGTCCACTTCCATCCGCAGGATATCCACCATCGACAGGCCGCGCAGTTCCCCAGGCGAGGGGCGGCGCAGGGTGATTTCGGTGATCTTTTCGCCGTCGATGGTAACGGGCGAGGACAGGGTCACAGCGTTGAGTTTTTGGGTCTGGCTCATGGGTCAGGCTTTCAAAAAAGTAGGAGAGAGGGCAGGGCGGATGAGCCGCCCTGCGGGGTGTTCAAGGGGTCTTAACTGCTGCTTTAAAGACCCATTGAGGCGCGAAGGGCCGCCAATTGATCAACGCCGCCGATGACGCGCTTGCCCGCGCGCACGTCGATCTCGAACAGTTCTTCGCCATCGTGCAACAGGCGGAAATAGTCGGCTTCAAGCGTGAGCTTCATTGGTACGTCAGAACCGGGCTTGAGGTCGGCAAAATTGGTGACGGCGAACAGACCGCCAACGGTGGCGACATAGGTGTCAGAGGAAAAGTCTTCTTCACCCATCGCGCCGGGGCGCAGTGTCAGCCGCTTGCGAGTACCAAACATCTTGACCAGCTCCGGCGGCCATTCCGCCAGGGTCAGCTCACAGCGCAACGCCTCCATGCCCATGTCCTGGGCAACGGTGCCGTCCATGCCTGCGCCGCGATGATTGGCAAGCTGGAGTTTCAGTTCTGGCAGCTTGCCCTCGGTGACGCGCCCGCAATAGCTGCGCCCGTCCACGAACGCGCCGAAATTGCGGATTTTGCGGGGGTATTGGATCATCGTTCAGCCTCCTATGCTGCCTGTTTCACGCCGGAAATCAGGTCGTCGTAATAGGCGCCATTGCGGTGGCCCCGGAAAATCAGGTGTTCCAGCGGGGCGGGCGGCTCCAGGTCGTAATCCAGATACAGTTTGCCCGCCTTCAGGGTGGCCTCGGTGTTCAGTTCCGCGTCCATCCAGCAGTTGAAACCCAAAAGGGCACCGCGCTGAACCAAGCCCCGACCAAAGGCCAGAACACCATCGCGGATATCCATGATGAGCTGCGCCGACATAGGACGATCCATGGCCCAATCATGGGCTTCGGCGATGCTCTGGGCGACGATATCAGCGGTCCGCACAACCGAGAGAAACGCCCATTGCGCATCTGCTGAGGTCGTGCGGTTACCCCAGAGACGGAACCCATTGTTGCGGATGATCGTGGCGACTTCGGCCTCGTTCATCCGGTTGGCTTCGGTAGCCGCCGAGTTGATGTGGAACCCAACCGGGCGCGCGGTGCCATTGATGCCGCGCAGGATCTTGTTTGACGGGGAATGCCAATAGCCGTTTTCGACGTCATTCTTGGCGATCAGCCCGGCAACATAGCCGGATGCCGGGCGGGTCACATTGCTGGCGCTGTCGGTGTCAAACGCGGTTACCGATGGGTCGATGATGAACAGACGGTCGGAACCGTAATTCTGCCGGTCCAACTTTGCGTCTTCTTCGGTGGTGTTGGGGCCGTCCTTCAGCACCACGGCGCGGGTCTTTTCCGCCAGGGTAATGAGATTGGACACAACCGGATTGACGCCCTCACCGGGCAGGCCAGAGGTGAAACCAGGTGCCGCCGTGATCCGGGGGGTCATGTCCAAAACGCTGCGGGCATGTTCCAGGGCAAAGACGCCGGTTCCGGTGGTCGGATCGCCAACCACATTGGCCTTGGTTGCAGCGGCGTTTTCCCCTTCCGGGGCGGCCACCACGACCACCTCGGTCGCGCCGTTTTGATAGGCCGCCAGATAGGCATCGCGCAGGGTGCCGCCGACGCCCAGCTCACTGGCGTGGCGCGGGCCTTTCAGGTGGACCGGCTTGTTACGGGGAAAGCCGAGGGGTGCATCGGGCGCGGTGCCGACAAGCCCGATAACGGAGCTTTTGGCCGAGCGGATCGGGCGGAGGCCGTCGTCGATGCGAACGACTTCGACCCCGTGAAGAAACATGTCAGGCATTGTGAGCCTCCTTTGGTTGGGTTCGGAAAGAATGGGCCATGTGATCAGCCCTCGGTCGGCCAGGCGGCCAGCATGGCGGCCTTGTGTTCGGCGGTGGCGTAATCCGCTGCGATCAGGCCACTGAGGAAGTGTTCAACAACCGGATTGTCGCGGTGGATGCTTTGGGGCACATCGGTTTCCCATTTCATCCACAGCAGCTTGATTGCGGGATCTTCCCGCATGGCCAGCTCGCCCGCGTCATCCATGCCGGTGACGTGCCGAAACAGGGTCATGGCTTCCAGCTTGGTCAGGGGGCGGTAGACCGGATCGCGGGGCGGCAATGGCTCAACGGTCCAGTTGCCATCCTGCCAGTCCAGCCGCTCGGTGGCCGGATCATAGGCGGGTTTGGCCGGGGCCGGTGCATATCCCGCAGCCGTCAGATCCGCCTCGGTGTAGGGGGCAGTCCGCCAGCGACCATTCGGCAGGCGCAGCTTTGCCGGTGGCAAGGCCGGGCGCGCACCATTCAAGGAATAGAGGGGCTGTGTCATCAGCTTGCCTTTCAGTAATGGACGTAAAGGTTGGAGTAGTCGCCGCCGGTGTCGTGGGCGTACATCACCCCCTGCGGTGCAAAGAGCAGCGTGGATCCCGTAGCAGCATGGAAATAGAGGGTGGCCCCAAGCGCGTCCGGGGGCTGCGACCAGTCACCATCCGGGCGATAGAAGGTCTGAGCGGCATCGGTGAACACGTTGTTGTTGTGCAATCGCAGACCAAAGCTCGTGCTATTGCCCGCGTAGAGCACCTTCGTGTCGCCCTCAGTCGCCAGATCCACCCCGGAGAAATCCCACGCCGGGGCGGCCCATGTGTGCACGTAATGCGGGGCGGAACCGCCTGACCCGTCCTTGGTCAGTTTCATGACCATGGTGCCATCCGGGGAAACATCCGTGTCGTGACCCGACAACATGCCACCGGGGCTGGAACGGGCCGGAACATGCGCCAGAGTGGTCACGTCCCAAGGCGTTGTCATTTCATAGACCTGCAACGCCCGGTCCACGATGAACCGGCCATCCAGACTGACCTTCAACATCCGCGCATCACTGCTGACCGTCACAGCGTAGAAGTCAGCCTTGGTGATGTAGCTGATTGTCGAGTTGGCCGGGTCCGTCAGGTCACGCGGGTTTTGCAGGTCATAACTGAGGACATATTCACCCGAATTGTAGCCGGATTGATCGTAGGAAAAGGTGATCACCCGGCAGGCGGTTTCGCTGGTTGGCGCAAGAGCCATCCAAGCAATATTTTTGGTGGTGGGCGATCCCGGCACCTGTCTGAACTTATAGCTGCCGCGATACCGCAGACCTGTGGACAGCACATATTCGGGATCAAAGACGCTGCCAGCGCCCCCGGCCTGACCTGCGCTGCCAAGCGACAGCAGCGGGCTGCTCAGCGCGCCGTCATGTCCGACAACGCGTCTCATTCTGGCACCGCCTCTGCGACCGTACGGTCGTGATAGCTGACCCAGACATCAAGGGCGGCATCATCGCTGGCAACAAAGCGCAGCACGTCACCAGCCAAGAGCGTGCCGGGGCCGACCATGCTGGCGCGGGCGTCGCCTTCGGTGATGGTCTGGGCGGGCGTCACCTTATAGGTTTCGCCGCCCGCGTCGATTTCGCAGGTCAGAATAACGCCGGATGCCGCGTCATTGCTGGTCTGGATGGTGGCAATATGGCGGGTGTGATCCGCCGGAACCGGGGGCATGGCGACACCGGCTTGCGTGACATGCGCCAGAAAACGGCTTGGGGTAATGCTCATGGGGTCAGGCTCCTGCAATCATGGCGAGGTGTTCGGCGTCGGATAGGGCGGAAGAGCGCGGCACCCATTGGGCGCTGCCGCCGGGGCCGCCTTGCAACATAGCCCCCGGTTTCGGTGCGCCTTCGGGCAGCAAGCGGGGGTCCAGCGCGTCCAGGTCTTGTTTGGTGGCTAGGGTTAGCAGCTCATTGATCTGGGCCGTGACGTTCTGGGCCTGGCCAATCATGGTGATCAGATCAAAGGTCTGTTCAATGACGGTTGCGCCACCTTCAGCGGGCATGAAATCCGGCGTATCGGCGGCATGGGTGTAGCCATAGAGCTGCTCAACTCCTGTCGCCGGATCGCGGGCGAACACGCCCAGCTCGCGGATATAGAACCCCACGGCGAGCCCTTGATTGGTGACAAAGGCGCGGATGCGCGATGTGCCATCGCCCAGAACCTCCATCGACTGGATGCCAAGCGAGAGCCGTTCATTGACCAGGGCATTCAGTGGCTTGATCTCTGCCGGTTCTGCGCCGTCGCCCAGGGCAACGCGGGTAAACTCCAGGGCCTGACCGATCTGGGCCTTGGCTTGCAGGTTGTCGCCTGCGGCGGTGGTGACTGTGCCGGAAAAATTCGCCATCAGATTGACCTCGGTTGAATGGTGGTTTTGGCGGTGATGTGGGCGGCGGTGCCGCGCATGAGCCGGGCAGGTGCGACGGCAATGCTGGGCCGTGCCGGGCGGATCTCAGTGCGCTTGACCTGGTGCAGTGCCGCACCGATGGTCCGGTGGGTCGGCGCGACCTTCAGGCCAAAGCGGATACCGACGCGCAGATGCGTTCCGCTGTGCAGGGCGGTGGCCTTGTAGAACGTGGTCACAGCGGATCGGGTGACGCGGATTGCGCTCAGGCGTGACCGCACGGGTTTCACGCTTTCAACAACATGGATCAGTTCCGCATAGCTGGCGGCTTGCAGCCCCTGATTGGGGGCAAGGGACAGCGCGAAGGCATGGGGCGCAAGGCGCGGGTCATTGCGCGGTTCAGCAATGCTGATTTGACCGACGATACCCTCCAAAACGCGACGCAGTGCCGTGACCGTGCCCTTGCGACGGTGAACCTCGAGCGCGGCCTTGATCACCCGGCGTTTGGTCGCCTCGTCCCAGGACGGCTCCCAAACATCCACGGAAAACGCCCAAGCCAACCAGCCCAGCAAATCGGCGGGGCAGGTATCAGGGTTCATCAGCGTGGCAACGGGTGACAGATCCGGGCGTGTGCTCTGGATCAGCCGTTCCAAGGACCGCTCCAGCGATGTGCTGTTTGGTGGCAGGATGGATGGTTGTTCAGACATGCTGCCCCCCAACGGTCAGGGACACGTCTTCGGGCGCGCAATAGGCCGCTTGCCAGTCTCCGACCTCGATGTCGGCGGCAGGGCTGATGAGATTCACGCGCTGCACACCTTCGACAAACAGCGCGGCATAGATTGCGCCGCGCGTGATGTCGTGGCCAAGCCGGTGATTGCGGTTGATGTAATCAGCCAGTGAGGCGTGCGCGGTGGTCAAAACCAAGGCGCGATCGGGGCCGTCCTTCAGGAACAATTCCGCGGTGATCTGATAGCGTGGAATACCAGCGCTGCGCAGGCGTGGGTTGTCGGTGATCGGGCGGATGTCTTCGGCGTTCACAGAGGTTTCAACGGCATTTAAAACCTCGTTTGAAGCGGTGCCGTCGCCGGTTTGGCTCAATACCGTAATGGCCACGTCACCCGGCATCGGGTCCACCAGACCGGCATTATCCAGAACGCCCAGCACAAGGGCACCGTCAGGCAATTGCGCGGCCAGTTCGGGCGCAATTTGCAGGCGCGTAAAGGCGGGTGCTGCCACGTCCACGTCTTTGATGCCGCCCGCTGCTGACAGCGCCCAGTAGATGTAGGAGCCGCGCGGGCCGGCGGTGCTGCGACCTTCCATAGATAGCTGGATGCGATGGCGGTATGCCTCGTCGCGTTCCTTCAGCTCAGGTATCGGTGGAATGGGGCTGTCGTCGGCCTCTTGAATGGTCAGACGCTCAACGCCCCAGAAGACACCGAGGTGGTCCAGTGTTGCACCCGTTGAAAGGGCCAGCAGCAGGCCGCGCGCATCGTCGTTAAACTCCAAACGATCCAGCAGGCGGTAGTAGGCAAAGACGCGGATCAGTTTGCTGACCGGCTCGCTTTCGAGCTGAAGGAACGGCGCCAGCTCCGGCTCCAGGCGGATCGCCTCTGCCTTCATATCGGCGAACAATACGTCAAAGCCAACCGAGCGCAGGATTTCCGGCGCGGGAAGCTTGCTGTGATCGATGGCGGTAAAGCCGCTCATGGGCTGGCCTCCGGTGACAAATCCACGGGCAAGGGCAACAGGTTGCCGTCTGGGTCGCTCAATTCCAGAACCGCATAGCCGGGGCGCGCCTCGGTGACCTGTACCCGTGCAAGCGTGATGCGCGGCTCCCAGAGGGCCAGCGCCTCGGCAGTGGCCTGGTAGACGTCAATGAGGGTGTCCCCATTCAAGGGCTGGTCGATGATGAAGGGCAGGTCCGAGCCATAGTCCCGGAGCATCACCGTTGACCCCTTTGGGGTGGTCAGGATGTCGTGTATCGACTGGGCAAGATGCCCGTCGCCCTGTAACGCCCGCCCGCTATGTCGGTTCATACCGGTCACGACTTGGCGCGCTCCGGCTTGTTTGCGCCTGATTTGGCAGCGGGTTTCGGGGCCTCATCCGCCAGGGCAACATTCTCATATTGCGCCTGGGCGGCGGTCAGTTGCAAAGGCGCGCCTTTGGGGCGCCATTCACCAGCGGTCCAGCCGTCTGCGGTGGTCACATAGTCCAGTTTCAATGGCATCTTAGCCTCCTACAATCACAGTTCCGGCGCCGGTCGCGATGGATGAGCCGCAGCCCACCGCATCGCCGACACGGGCCAAGGGTTTGCCGTTCACAAAAACGGTCGATGAACCTGTCGCCTGGCTTGCACCGTGGCAGAGCAGGTCGGGGTTACAGTGGGTTGCCCAGCTATCGCCCTGGCGCAGGGCGGCGAGGCCCTCGATGTCCACATTCGGGCTGCCGCCAGTGGCGGGCCGGGATGGAAAATCGGCATGGCCGGTGCAGGTGTCGGTTTTACGGGCTGCTTTTGGCATTAGTTGATCCTTACTTTGGCGCCTTGCAGGAACAGCTCACCAATCGCTTTGATGGTGATATTGCCACCCGCAGCTTCGATGTATGAGCCGCCCTCAAAGCTGAGACGGAATGTGTCTGGCGCTCCGTGGGGCGGGTTCTTTCCAGTGGGCAGGGCGCCCAAAATGACAGCCTGGGCCAGATCACCGAATGGGGCGGCCAGCATCACCCATTCGCCGGTCTGCAAGGGCCACCACGAATGGCTGCTCGCGGCGCGCTGTGCCATCCAGGGGATCAGGTCAGTCTCAATCTCACCGCATTGGACGCGCGCCCGGCCTGAGGCCGCATCAACCGCAATGACCTTTCCGATCATCAGCAAGTTTTCAATGCGGCGGTCTGCTTCTGCGAGGTGTTCACTCATCGTCAGAGCCTCCAACGTGTTCATAGTCATCGACATGATCCGCGCCGACCTTGGGCGCGATGCCGACATGCAGCTCCACGCCCAAAGAACGCGGCACGGGCTGAAAAAAGCTGATGGGCTGAAGCCAGGTGACCGCCCAAAGGGAAACCGCTTTTGATTTGACCTTGGTCGATATCAACGTGTGCATTGCCGTGGTTCGGGCGGGGCCGATGCCGTCCAGGCCCCAAGTCTGTTCGGGGATGGCGGCCAGCAGCGTCTGGCAGATCCGGGCGGCAAGAATATCGCGACTGATGCCGAGGCCGTCACGGGTGACCACATATGCTGCCATCAACAGCAGAAAGGTTGCCGGTGCCCCTGCATAGGTTTGATCCTGCTTTGCGCCGAGACATGACACCTTCACGGCAGGCGCGGGAATGCCTTCGCGTTTCAGGTCATCAAGGGAGTACTTGCCCTCATGCGGCGTACACTCGCGAAGATCCGGCAATAGGGCGTTGAACCGGCTGCAGATGTGGGCGGGCAGTTCAGACAGAACGTTGTTCGGATCGCTCATTGCAACAGATCCTCCAGCGTCACTGTGAGGAGGTCGTGCAAGTCCAGCTCATCCTCATCAGAGACGCCAAGGTAGGGCCGGGCCGGAATGCCGCTGTCGATTTCATCGCCGCCGATCTGGTGGTGGGCGGCATAGACAAGATTGGAGCCGACCTGGACCTCGCTCTCGCTGGCATAGCTGGCGATGCTGTCCCGCAAATCCCCCTCATCCACCAAAAGCGAATGCACGTCATGGTCGCGGGTTTCGTCATAGCTTTCTGACCAGGGCGCCCAACGGTCGCCGTCGGGGGCGACGGCAGTGTCAAACCGGCGCCGGGTAGAGCTTTCCAGAACCGCCCCGGCATCATCTGCCAGTTCGGCCAGGCGAAAGCCCTCAAGGCGGCGGACCTTGGCAATGGCTTCGGTCAGGCCCGAGGATGTGAGAGTTGCAGCAACACCGGCCATGGATCAAAGCCCCCGCATCTTGTCACGGGTGAACTCGCGCTCCGGGCCGACCGTAACCACCGGACGGGGGCGGGCGGGGGCAACAGGATCGTCTCCGTCGCCGGATTGCGGCGCGCCTGTGTTTAATGTGGCGGTGCCGCGCGCGATGTCCTTCAGGTGTTTCTGGGCGTCCTCGTAGCGGGTGCGGTGTTCGTCCGACAGCACGTCGCTGGACAGCGCGAGCCGGTAAAGAGCGATATCCACGCTGAACTGAACCAAGAGGCCGGGCACGGTCTCCAGCGGCAAGCTGAACCGGACGCCCAGATAGCTGTCGATCTCATCACCCGCCGTTTGCAAGGCGCGGGCAATGGCGGCCTCGTCGGGTACGCCGTCGCCGTTGCGATCCGCCACATAGAGCGCGTCTTGCGAATAGAGCGTCACGATATCTGTCTGAGTGGCGTAGGCCATCAGGTCACCTTCGGTTACTGGTCTTGGATAAGTCGTCGGGGCAAGAGGCTCCCCGATGCAGCACCCCGTGGCCGCGTCGGATCATCGCCCCCCGGTTTAAGCCGGTGCAGTGGCGGCTGGGGTTTCAAACCCGCCACTGGTAAGTGCGTCCCAGGCCGCGTTGCGCTCGGCGGTGGTGATCTTGCCCAGGTCATCGCCCAGAAGGTCGAACAAGGCGTCTATTTTCGGCTTGCCGTCCTTCTGGAAATCCTCGGGGCTGAGGCTTTTGATGGCCTCGCGGATCTGGGCGTCGCGCGCTGCTGCGTCTGAAGCTGGGTCAGCCTCGGCCAGCGCCACCCGCAGGTTCGGCTCCGCCTTCAGGCGGCGCCATTGGTCGGCGTCGAAATCCTTGGCGTTGACCAGGATGCCCGCGTTGGGAAAGAAGGTGCCGCAGCGGCAAAACCCCTCTTTGGGTACGCCCGAAATTGTGTAGCTCTTGGATGTCATAGCGCGGCCCTCCTTTAAGGCAGCCAGGGGTTCACCAGAACCTTGACCTCGTTGTAGTTGGGGTTGGATGCGCCGCCGTCGCCGAGCATCATCTTGACGACCTTGTTGGCCTTGGAGCGGTTGGACCGGCCCACCATGATGTGCGAGGGCATCAGGCCCAACTCGCGCCCGCCGTCACCGGTCACGCCCATCATGGTCTCAAAGGCGGCATCAAAATTGTCACCGTTCAGTTCGGCCTTGGACATATGCGCCATTTGCCAGAAGCCATAACCAGCCGCCCAGTAGGCGTCGGCGCCGTAGAGGTACTGGTTACGCATGAACACATGGTCGCTGGTCTTGGGGTCTTCCTTGCCAATGAGGCTGACCTTTTCGCGCTCTTGGAAAATGAACGGGCGCAGGACTGAATTCAGATCCAGCATATACCAGGGCGACCCGGCGCCATCGGTCATGTTGGAAACGGTTGTCACCGCGCCAGTGCCGTCATGCCCAGCATAAACCGGGTGGTCAGTGTCAAAGAAGTACTGGCCGTCATAGCAGGTCTGGCTTGCTCCGTTGATGATCAGATCGCGGACCATCTGGTCGGGCTTGCGGGCGGCGGCTTCACCAAGGCGGCGGAAACGGGGACCGTAGGTGCCCAGCTTGTCGTTCTTGATGTCCTTGGCCTTGACGCCGATGGTTGTCTCAAATTCCTGGTTGATGATCTGGTAGCCGTGCGACTTGATATCTTTGACCACCCGGTCGCCGATCCATTCCCGCATTTCCGGCGCATCGCCCAACCAGTCGTAGGTCTCGCGATCATCATTGGAATTCACGATGGTGCAGACGTCCTTGTAAAAGGACTGGTTGGCCATCGCCTCATAGCCATCATTGAAGTTCTTTTTGGCGCCTGTCCAAAGTGCCGACAGCACCGCTGGGGTAATTGCAGCCATGATCAGCTCTCCTCGGTTTCAGCTTGCGCCGCGTGGAAGTCTTCAGGGGTGAGGCCCATCTGGCGGCAGATTGCCAGCTCGTCGGGCGACAGCGCCTTGTTTTGGGCCGTGGGGGTCTTGTCGCGCAGTTCGCTGTCTGCGGCGATGACGGGGCTGGCCTCGACCAGTTGCTGGAATTTCTCCAGCCCGCCCTCAGAGCGGCAGGCCGCTACATGGTAGTCGCGGCTGCTTGGCGCAATTTTACCCGCCTCAATGGCGGCGCCGACGGCGGTGTTGATCGCTTCGTCCTGGCGTTCTTTCTCAGCAATTTCAAAGGTGCTGAGTTTGTTCATTGCCAGATCGTAATCGGCGCGCGGGACGAATTTGCCGCTGTCAGGGTTTTCGGCCCGATTGCGGGCGGTCGCCTCATCGGTTTTCATTTTGTTGATCGCCGTCACCACATCCAGATCGGACGCGTTTTCCGGCAGGCCGAGGGCCTCAAGGATCGCCTTGTTCATCGGCAGTACCTCATCAGCGCCACCCTGATGCTCTTCAGTGTTCAGGGCGGCTAGTTCCAGGTTGGGTTGGTTGGTCAGGCCCGCCGAAATCATCTTGCTGATTTCCTTGGCCGCCTTGGTGAAGGTGAAAACGGGGCTCACATAGCGGTATCCTTTCGACGCGATGGAATTGCGGCCTGCGTCATTCCATTCAACGCGCCCCCAGATCGCCCCGTTGCGCGCATCCAGCTCCTTGATCCAGCCGACCGCAGGGGCGGCATCGCCCTTTGCGCCCTTCACTTGGGTGGCATGTTCAAAATCAACGGGGAGGTCAGCACGGTTGCGCGCAAATTCAGCGACCACCGCGTCGGGATTGGTCAGCCGCCATTGGCGCCCGTCACGGCCCGTCAGGTGCGGGCCGGGTGGCGTGAGCTGGATCCAATCGGGTACGCTGTCGCCCTCGGCGTTCAGTGCTAGCGCGATGGTGGTTATGGAGGTGGCCTGTGTCATGAGGCCACAATGCCCCGCCGTGCCGCACTACTCAGCCCTGGCAGGTGTCGGGGGCAAGATCGAGGGTCAGAACGGGGGTGGCGAAAGAGGGGGCTTAGAAGGGCGTAACGGCTGATCTCGCATGATGCCGCCCGAAAACCCGTTCCACCCCTTTCTACCCCCTTTAACCCCCCTTTAAAAACGATCCTCGCAGCATGAGGTCGGGGCGATCAGCGGCTCGCAGGCACTATTCGGGCCAGTATTGAAAATTTCATACCTGATTGCTATCTTTGTGATGCGCGTGAGCCTAGGGAAGCCGGTCTTGAGCCGCGAGGGAATTTCCGCCCCTCCACGCGCGTCACTCCCTCACTATGGTTACGGTTTTTCCGCGCAGCAGCTTTGCCCATTTGGCGGGTGTACTGCGGTGGAATGTGCTCAGGAAGATCTCATCCCCGGCCACAGTGCGCTTCAGAACCAGCCGCCAGCGCTTGGCGCCTTGTCCTTCAAAGATCAGGCTTTCGGTTCCGGTGCCTGATACCTCATGAGCCACGGCGCCGGTTTCCAGCAGCTCCGCAACGCGTCTGAACTGGTCGGCGGTGGCCTCACCATGTTTGCGCCGGGTCTTCTCGGCTGTGTAATCGGAGAACTGCACCACGCGGGTTCTGGCGCCGATCCGGTCTGCCAGCGCCTGCGGCAGCATGGCGACAGGGGCCGATCCGGTGGCCGAACCGTCATGGATGCGGCGCACACGCCAGCTTGTTGCTGTATCGCGGGCGGCGGCGTGGGCGATGGCCGGATCTGCGGCGTTCAGTTTGTCTTGCAGGAAATCGGCCATGCGGCGTTGGCGGTAGAGGCCGGGATTGCTTTCCCATCCGGGGTCGATGCCAACCGGGATTTCCTTCAGCTCGCCGGTACGCGGATTGAATACCTCGCGGCTGGGGGTGTCGGGGTTTTCACTGATGCCGATTTCTTCAGCTTCGCGGCGGGTGAGCTGGCGAACATGGCATTTGCAACCAAAGCCATTGGGCGGATACCAAACCTGCCAAGCCGGATCATCGACCGGCAGCACCATGCCGCTTCGGGCCGCGTGGCTGGGCCGGTGGCGAACGCTGGGGCCGAGCAGATAGACCAGATAGGGCAGGGCGCGCTTGCTGCGCTGGATGCGTTGCCATTGGCCGGCCGCGCGGGCCGAGCGCATATTGGCGCGATAGATGGTCTTGAGACGGCGGGGCGATCCAAGGCGCACTTTCTTCACATCACCGGTAAGCGGATCCACCTGTTCTTTGACACCCCACCAGCCCATGCGGCGCAGGCGTGGGGTCAAAGTCTTCTGGAACTCCTCAAAGGGAATGCCCTTGTCCAGGGCCGCTTGCAGCTCGTCGCGGATGGTTTGCAGGACATCGACCTGCATGGCCTTGGCCACGGTGAAGGCGACGGCGTGCTCTTCAGGCTCAACATCGCGAAAACTGAAGCTGGGGCGCGTGGCCTTATTGCGGAAAAAATCCGCCACCTCAGGCGGCGCGCCGGGATTGAAGCTGTAGCCGGGCCGGTCGCGAAACTCAGCCATCGCTGATGTCTCCCAGGGCGCGGGATTTCACGGCGGATTTAACCAGGCTGTCGAGCAACGGCCGGGTGTCCATTTTGGGGAACGCATCTGCCAGTGTCGCAAGCGCATCCTCATAGGAGGTGGCGGTTTCCAGAAGTTCCAGAACCGGGGCAATAACTGGTCCCATGATCGCCTCCCAATCTTCTGCCAGTTCGGCCTCCAAATCGTCCAGCGGCGCGTAGGGATTGCTTGCAGCTGTTGAGGTTTCAGACCGGTTGGTGGCGGTTTCTGTGGGCGGCGCTGGCGGCTTTGCATCTGCGGCGTTGGATTTCGCCCGTGACGGCGTCAGGATCTCATCACCCGCATCGGGTTCAGAATAGCCAAGCTTACCGCGCACCTCGGACTGGCGCACCCGGACGCCCCGATCCACCATCTCAGCGGTGTGCCGCAGGATCATGTCTACGTCTTCGATCTCGTCAATCGTGATCACCAGGCGTGGATATCGCTTCTGGACCCCAAAATGCAGATCTACATAGGGCTTCACCAGATCCCGGTTCAGAGTTGTGGTGACAGATTTGGCATCGGCCTTGGCAACGTCGTGGCGGACGTCATTATGCACCTCGGCCTGGGCCATAGATGAGCCATTGTCTGAGGTCATGGTCTGGCCGAGCACGGCCTTTGATGTCTGTTCATCGACCCAGCGGGCAAGGCTTTCAAACACCTCGGCACTGGCGCTACCGCTCATGGCCTGCACAAATTCAATTTTCATGGCCTCTGGGATGACTGCCGCTGCGTCGGTGCCGATATTGGCAACAGCTTGAAAGAGCACCTCGACGTCGTCGGGCGTGGCACTTGGCCCATATTTCCCAACACGCAAGGGCAGACCGTAGGTTTCTGCAAAGGCCATCCAGTCTTTCACCGTATAGGCTTTGCACATCCAGCCAAAGGACACGAGCCGGGCCAGACCGCCCCGGATCGGCAGACCGGACTTCAGTTTGGCTTGGTGGGAAATCCACTTGAACGGCTCCAGCTCGACCCCGTCGATCATATCCCGCTCGTCCAACATTCGGATCTTACGACCTGTTTCGCGGTCTACAGTGAAGAACCTAGGGTCGTGATGTAAGAACTCTTTGACCCACCATTCTGTCTTGCTCCGGTCCCAGATGATTTCCGTTTGGGAGAACCCCTTTCCGAGCGCGTCCAGCATATCCTCAATCAGGTCGGAAAACCCGTCATGCTCTGCAATGTTTTCGCGGACGGCATCGGCGATTTTTTCGTCCTGCGGGTCACCGGAGGCCGGAGTGACAACGGGATCAACCCCTGAAATCGCGCGCTTTCGGATGCCCAGAACCGAACCATAGTGCTGGTCTCGCTCCTCCATTTCTTCAGCCAGAACAAGATAATCCTGAATATTGCCCTCATTGGCCGCCAGCAGGATCCGCGACAGGCGCTGCGGTGTCAGACCAAGTGCAACAGAGGGTGCCCATGCGTTGCGGATGGATGTGATTCCCGGTTCGGGCACCCGCTGCGTCAGGCTCTGGAGTTTGATCGGGCGCCCATAGGCATCAAGCAAGCGGGGTGTCATCACCAAATTCCTTTTCTGGCATTAAAACCTGCGGTCAGGTTGATGAGCCGTTTTGTGTGTTTGTCGCCGCCTGGTGCGACGGGGCGATAGACCAGCGGCTGGTATTCGGTTTCTGCGGCTTCGCAGGCCAGGGCTGCTGCCCAGAAGCGGTCGGCGTGGCCGTCGGTGTCGGTGTCCGCGACGAGGCGCCGGATGCCCGTGGGGCCGGTCACAGATTTGATGGCATGAAGATCCGCGCGCAGCTTGGGGTCGCCTTCGGGGATCAACATTGAGCGATCCTGAAAGCGGTCTTTCATACCGGTGGCCAGATCCAGCTTAACCGGCGCGCTGAACAACACGCCGAGAACACGGTCCTCGCCGTGATTACGCTTGGCATCTTCCACCGGCTTTTCGCCCATGCCGGTCTGATCCATGCAGCAGCGCGCCACCCGGTAGCGGCGGAACACATCTGCTAAAAGCTGGTCCTGCCGCGCGAAGCTGATACGGCGCTCGGCAACAACTTCGCGGGTGATCAACTGACCTTCGACCAGTTCCATCACCCAGATCACAAAGAGGTCGTTTCGTGCCGCGATATCCACGCCGACGTAGCAAAGCCCGCCACGATAGAGCGCAGGGTGACCGGCGCGCACATCTTCGCAGGATGAAATCAGATCGTAGTCCAGCCAGGCTGAGGCCGCGTCCAGCCATTTCAGCTCAAATTCTTGTGCCCAGGCGTCTTCGTCGGACATACCGGCGCGCAATTCGTCGATATCAACGTCCAGCCCCTGTTTGACCGCCTCGTAGATATCGACGTGGTGTTTGGAAAACCCATTGTTGAGCGTGGTCATCAGCTCATGGAACTTGTTGCCCTTGCCATTGGGGGTGCTGATCACCCGGATCTTATGGCCACCGCGCGCGGCGACTGGAAAAGCCGATCCCCAGATCCGGCGGCTGTCGGCGTGAAAGGCAAACTCGTCAAACAGCATGTTGCCGCCAAAGCCACGGGCTGCGTCAGGTGAGGCGGAAATCGCTGTGACGCGTGAACCACCCGGAAATCGGACTTCCTGCGCCTTGTAGGTTGCCGCCTCAACATCAATCAGATGGGTTGCGCCGTTCTGGACGACCTCGCGTTTGTGGGCCGGGACGTGGAAATCTTCCTCGGAAAACTCTGGCCGACCCTTGCGCGCCAAGGTGGAGAGGGCCGCGTAATAGCCCTCAGTCATGGGTTTTACGGCGTCTTCAATAGCCTCTTTGGCGGTTGCCTCTGATCGTGACAGGATCGTCCAACGCGTTTTGCGCCCTTCAATCTCGGCATCAACGCAGTCGCCTACGATTTCGCCGCCTGAGCCGAACGTCTTGCCGCCCCGCCTGGTGAACATGCCAATTTTAAAACGGGATGTGTCGGCGATCCACGCCTTCTGGTAGGGCAGGAAGTCAATGACCGGCCCAACGCTAACCGCCATTTTTGGCCTCGGGCGCCTCACGCATTGCAATCAGGTAGGGCTGTTCTTTGTACCACGCGATTGTGCAGCGCATTCCAAGGTGGACGAACCTCTGGCGCCGCCCGAAGAACAGCGCAGCTATTGAGGGCCACATCGGCCCCTTGCGCCAATTGTAGTCACCGACCAGGACAACAGTTCCAATTGCCATATCGCTCATCAGACAAACCCCATGATTTCGCGGGCCTTCTGCGCGGCCTCTTTTTCCACGTCTCCGGCTTCCACCGCCTCATCCAGTTTGCGCGCCATTGCGTCGCGTTCGGCCTTGGCGATTTCATCACGCAGCGAGGTGCTGCGGATTAGATTGTTGAGGGCCGTGGTCAGATCCTTCAGCCCGCGCGGATCGGGAAGCTGATCGGGATTGGCCATCGCCATCTGCAACCGCCATTGAATCGTTGTGAGCTGCTGGAACAGGGCCGAGGTGACGTCGACCTCATCTTGCAGGCTGGCTTCTTCAAGAAAGGCGCGGATCTCGTCTTGGGCCTGTTCCTGCATCTTGGCGTAGTCGCGAAACTCCTGCCCGTAGGCGTGAACGGCGGACTTGCCGATCCGCATTTCCAGCCCGGCGTCTTCAAGGCGAAAATTCAGCGCCTCGGTGACATCCTCATAGTCAGAGAAACCACGCGCTTTCAGCTCATCTTGCAGCCAATGGCGCATCTCGCTTGGCAGTAGGTCGATCTTGCGGGGTGGGGGCATGGTTACGGCCCAGGCCGGGGGCGTTGGACGCCTGAATGGCGCGCTTTGCCTTCGGCGACCTCAACACCGCGACTGGTCGCAGTGGCAATGCGGAATAGCCCGTTGTCAGTGACACTGGCCAAGCCCTGTTCGCTCAGCCAGTCCAGCTCCCCCATGACCTGGTCGCGGGTGGTAGCTACGCCGTAGCTATTGCAGACGTCCACGAGGATGGATGCGTTGGACGTATATTCCGGGCTGTCTGACAGGAATTTTAGAATTGTCAGGCGACGGTGTTTGGAGAGGGTGTCTTGGTATGCGCTCATGGTCTCTTAGGTCCCGATTAGATGGTCTTCGTGTCGGCTGACGATGGTTTCAAGTCGGGCCATAATCTTGGCGTTGCCGTCCATCACAGCGCGGATTTCAGCCAGCGATCCTGTCTGTTTGACCAGCTCCAATTGCAGGGCGTGAATGTCGCCCGTGCCGGGGAGGATCTGCACCGTCTGCTCAAGTGCCGCGATACGGTTTTCGTGGCGGTCCATCCGCTTGGACCCTTCCTTGAACCGTTCGTCGGTGTCTTTCTGACGGGTGGCGAAGAACGTGTAGATGATGGCGCAGACCGAAATTCCGAGATTGGTCAGCTTTAGAATGGTCTCAAGATCCAGGGTCACCGTTTCTGCCCCGCTTCCCACCAGTCGATCACGGCTTGATTTTCCCCTTTCGGCTGCGCCTTAGCGATGTCATCGCCCGCCACGCCGCCCTCAGCGGCGCCGGGCGTGTCATGTCGTAGAGCGTCGATTGCGCTGATGTTTTCCAGAACCTGCGGCAACAACGCGGTGCCCTGGTTCAGCGACTGGCGGAACTGCTGCGACTTCACCTGAAACCGCCCACCGAAATAGAAGGCGACGATTGTTCCTGCCAGCCACCAGAGCGGATCCGGCACCAGGGCAAGCCCCTGCATCCGGGCAGCAAACCAAAGAGGGTCGAACATGGCCGAGGCAAAGAGGGCAAAAGTGGCGATCACCATCAGAGGGCGCGGCAGGCGGTTCATGCCATCCATAAACCGATCAAAACGCCCGAGGGCGGGTCGGTTGAACTCGGCGCCATGTTGGGACAGCGCGGATTGCACGTAAGCGGCGTCGCGCTGTGCGCTCGCCTCAGCATTGGGGCGAAATACGCCCGCTGTTTCAGCGATCACATTGCGACCACCGCCAAAGAGCCACTTCAATAACTGCATATCTTGCCTCCTAAGTCGCAGCCAAACCGATGCGTGAACTGCGGAACCTGCCAATTGCCCGGAGCGTTCACCCCCATGCTGCTGTCCGTTGCCGGAAAGCGGTTTCGCTCAGGTGGTAGCGGGGCGAAATGAATTCCTCGGCGCGCTTGATCCAGCCGCCTTTGCCGCCCGCACGGGTCCGGGCAAATTTACGGGATGCAGGCCGACGGTCAGCGAGGCGCAGATAGTAGTCCCGGCGGGCAATACCGTAGGCATCGACCAGATAGTCCCCGGCCTTTTCATAGGTCCGGTGGGCTGCTGCGGCGGTCTTTGGGCCGAGCGCGCCATCGACTGCGACCGGTTCTTGAAAGCCCGCCAACAGGCGTTGGAGGATCTTTATGGCATTAGCACCGGCATTGACCTGCATGTCAAAAACACTGGCTTGCAGCGCCTGCGGCAACAGGTCGATCCGGGGTCTTGTGAAATAATGCCGGATGAAAATTTCAACGGCCTGCGCGCGGCTCAAAGCGCGCACATCCAACACGTCAACATCGCCGTCATGGTCAAGGTCCAATCCCAGACGGCGCATCGTATGGATGGTGACGCCGTAATTGGTTGCGCCGCCGGGGTCGGCGGGATCATTTACGAACCCGCCTTCGCGCGCGACGATTTCCTCTGCAATAGTTTGGACTGATGGCATGGCCGGTGGCTCCGTCTGTGTAAGACAAAACTACCTGTGACGTTGGGTGATTGCCGTCCCGCCGGGTGTCGGGGGCAATGCAATACTAGATGAAAAAGTCGCCTTGATCGTCGTTGCGTCTGCGCAGACTGGCCGCGACACGCTCGACGGTTCGCAGGGTCACGTCAACCTCGGCGGCGACCACCGAGTGACTTTTGCCTTGGCCCAGCAACATGGCGATCCGCTGGCGGCGCCCGGCTTGACCGCCAAAGTTTCCGGCGGGGACAACCAGTTTGCCGCCGCCGAGTAGTTTGTAAAGGCGAAGGGCATCCTCTGCGCCCAGCAGTTCCGCAAGGCTGGAGCCTGCCTTGTTCGAGATATAGACCTCACGCCCGCCCTTTGCCTCTGCCAGGCGCACGGCCAGATCAAGGCTGATTTCCTCGGCGATGTAGGACAGAACACCGGGCAGATATGGGCGGAAATTGTGGCTCATCGCTGATGGTCTGACCAATCAAAGTCGATGTCCTGGCGGTGGCCCCAAGACTTCAACGCCTGAATGACCTGGTCGATCTGATCATGATCGCGGAGCATATCAACGTCAGCGGGCACCGACTGCCAAGCGGAGCCAAATCGTTTGCGGATGAATGTGTTCAACCCCTTGCGGCTAGGGTCACGCAACGCGTCGGCCTCACCGAGCTTGCGCCAAAGGACATGGACCAAACGCAGATCAGCACGGGGGGCTTTCTTATGGCGGTGGTTCCTGGCTGTCGCAGGTTTGAAACCATCGTTTTTAAGGCGCTTTAAAACGCTTTTTAATTCGGCTTCGGTCATGTCTTTCATCGACGTTTTGCCCGTGACGGCCAGTTGCAGGCCGCGCCGTGCATCGCTGTCCATGCCAAGCTGACGACAGCCGATGTGGATCTTCTGTTGCAGGGCGCGGCTCATCACACAGCCTCGGCTATCGGGGCGGCAACGGGATGCCGGGCTGCATCGTCCCGCATCCGCTTGTCGGCTTGGTTCATTTCCTCGCGGGCCATCGCGTCGAATGCTTCAGGCGCGATCTTGGCAATATCCGCCTCACGCCGCAGAACGACCAGGCTATTGCCCAGGACCAGATTGGCGCGCCGCATTTTGGTGGCATAGCTGCTGAATGCACTGTGCAGCGCGGTTTGGATTTCGGATTGGGTCATTGCCATCGGACGCGCTCCTATGCCTTGGCCAAGTCAATCGTGATATGTTCCCAGGGCGCATCAACGCTGGGCCGTTGGTAGCAACGCGTATAGCTGGCGGTGCCGACAACGCGCATGGCGTCTTTGATGGCCGTCATTGCCCGTTTCCAGCGCTCATCGGTGATGTCCAGCCGCAAGAGCATCATCACCTCACCGCGATTGATCTGGCCGGGCTTCTCGGTGTTGAACGCACGGGTGACGATGGCGCGCAGTTCTGCCGGGGCATCTGCGGACCATTCGTTCAGGCATTCGTCCAGCAGTTGCTTGGCCACCTGCAATTCCGGGCCAAAGTCGATCTTATCGGCGACGGAAACGGTGATTTTGAACAGACCGTCAAAAGAGGTCAGGGTCATATTACCCTTAGCACCGCCAAGCTGTGCGCCGTATTCCTGAGCCAGCAGGGCCTGCAAATCGGTGACGTCGCGGCCAGTATGGGCTTTGAAACGGGCGACTTGGCTACGCAGCGGCAGGGCATAGCTGATGATCTTGCGGACGGTTTCGTCCTGGAGTTTGTCGCGGGCGTTGACCGTTTCCAGTGGAACCAGTTTGCCCTTTGCGTCGGTCATGTATTTGTTGCCATTGGCCTCAACGATGCCGTCGGGGATGTCTGCTCGTTCGAGGGGGTAGGTTTGGGTTTGGGTCATTGCAATTGCTTTCTTTCTGGGGGCTTGGGTTCAGGTCGGGCTATGCGCCCTCTGGGTCCGGCACGTCGGCCAGGCTGCGTAGGACGATACCTGCGTGAACCGGATCCTTGATCATGATGGCTTCTGCCAGCGCGTCGGCGATGCCAATGGGATCGTGCGCGCCTGATACGAGGTCATTCACAGCGGCGCGCACCTTCTCAGGTGTCGGGCGGCAAAAAGGGTGCGGAGTGATCATGTTTCGCCTTCTGTTTTTGTGAATTTCGGGCAGGCGCGACAGGCGCGGGTCATGCGGACGCGAAATGGGTTGGAGTGGGACCAGGTCTCAGCGCGGCGGCGATGGTCGAGGCAAGCCGCACTCGCAATTTCCACCTGTAATGCCGGGCATTGGACCGGTGCGTTCATGAAGACATCACGCACCGTAGATTCAATGCGGACCATATTTCCGGCATACCGGTTGCGGATTGCTTGGCTGACGACGGTGGCACTTACGCCGAGCTGCTTTGCGACCACGTTTTGCGAAGTGCGGTCGCATTCGGCGATTAAGACGGCGACCCACTCCGGCAGGGCCTCGCCCCAACCATCTTGGGCAAGGATCAGGCGGTCGCTCATCACAGACGCCCTCCGGGTGCGTAGACGATCTTTTCGTCGTTGCTGTCCACGACCACCGTCATGCTCCGCTTCACAGGGGGTAGGGGGCCGCTATCTTTGATGAGCCGCAGGGGCGTTTCCTCGCCCAGGCCACGATTGTTGGCGGCGGCGCGCAGGTATCCAGCCAGCCGCAGGGTGCGGCAATAGGCCAGAATGCCTTTCTTCGACACATCAGGCCGCGCCGGTATAAGGGCTGCGTATAAGTCGATGGGGCGAAAGCGCTTTTGCCGACGAATAGCCGTCCACATGATGCCTTCCAGGCTGTCGCGTTTGCTCTTGGAACTGTCACGAACCTCACTTGGCAGCTTGGTTGTATAGAAGGTTTCACCGTTGCCGCGCCCGAACACCCGTACGGCTTGAGCTTGCTTAAGGCGCTGGAAGAACCGCGTTCTGATAGTCTCCGATGCGCAGACGGTTTTCAGATCCTTTGCAGTGAAATAGGCAAGGTCGTTGATATACTTCCAGATCTGCTTTTCTTCAGGCGAACGCGGCTCGGCACTCGGTAGCTCCAAATTGCGCGCGCCGTTTTCATTCATGGAGGCGATCAGCGATGCAAGACGGGCTTTGGACCGTTCTGTATCCCGTTCATGCTGGTTGCCATCGGCTTCAAACTGCCGGGCTTCCTCGGGATCGAAGACAGTATAACAGGTGGCGTACCCGTCCTTGCCGCATTCGCGCACCACACCTTGGCGCTGGAGTGCGCGCAGGTAGTTTTGACGGGTCCACTCGCTGGCGCCGCAGTAGGTTGCGATCTCTGCATGGGTGAAACGCAGGCGGGTGCTGATGTAATCAAGGATTTCCTGTTCAGCGCGGTTGTTGGCCACTGCGTTCACCATTTCAGCCCCCGGCGCGGAGCTGGGGCCTCGTTGGCCATGAACTCAATACCGCCCCACTCATCAGCCCCCATGGATTTCAGGCCAAGCTTGATGGCCTCTTCTTTGACCTGGGCAATGTTCACCACCATCAGGCGCGGGTTGCCGGTGTTGCGTTCGATGATAGACCCCAGCAGATCGTCACGGATCTCAACGCCTGCCGCGTAGATATTCGCCAGCAGGCGGGCGTCTTTCAGGGACGCCGGTTGCGCGGCGACATAGCTCAACACTCGGCTGTCAATGACCGGGAATTGCTTCAATTTCTGAGGGAAGCTCTCGTTGCCGATCATAACCACCGGCGTGTCAGATCCGTCATGCAGGTCACGGATCAGCTCAATGACACCGCGATTGAGCGCATAGTCGGCTTCGTCCACAACCAATGTACGGCCATTCAACGCCAAAGCTTCACAGGCTTGCAGGGCCATGTCTGGAATCGTTTTATGGGCTGACACGCTCAACTCTCCGAGCAGACGGGACAGTAGTGTTTTCTTGGTCCAGTCCGCCTGCATGGAGATATGGATCACGTCGAATTTTGACGCGCAGTAGATGGCCCCAAAGGTCTTGCCGTAGCCGGGGTGGCTATAGAAAACCGCGAGGCCGGGGACGCCAAAGGCACGGTCCTGCAACTGGTTCACCAGCGTTGCCAGTTTCGCGACATTGGTCAGCGGCTGGATGCTATTGCCGACCTCGATAAGCTGTGACATAGTTTGCTCCTACTCAATATTGACCGTCGCCTCGGGGCCAGCCGGGCGGCGGTTTTCTTATCCGGCGCTGTTGCTGCCGAAATCTCCGAAAATTGCCGAATATGCCTTGTATTCAGCGTGTTCTAAAAACCCCTCCAGCCAACCGGCTTCGGCTTCACCAACAGGGTTCCCCTGCCGCTGTCGCTGTGCGATGTCTTCGGCCTGGCGGAACCGCTCCTCGGGGCTGTCGGCCACCGAGAACCCACTGTTCTGCGGTTCTGGTTTGGCTGGGGTCTTGGCTCCCATCTGCAAGATAAGTGCCTCTTGTTCGCGGTCCGCCGCCGGGTCCATGTGATCGCGGAACGTGGTGACCGCAGCGGGTTTGCGGAACACCGGCTTCACCACTTTGGCCTCCAGATCTGCCAGGGTCTCAGATGGCGACGGGGCAGAGTTGGTCATATCGGCGGCAAGTTGTTCGACCGGTATGGGCCGTTGCAGCTCTGCCAGGGCTTTTTCCGCTTTGACGATCTGGCGGTTGCGGCGGGCTGTAGACCGCGCGCCGTCCAGATCGAAGAAACCAACCTTCTGCTGGCATTCGGCAAAGCCCAAATATTGGCCGTCGAGCGCTGAAAGATGTACGCCGCTGTGCAGGTCTTCGGGATCGAAGCGGATGATCACTTTGCGACCCGCTTCCTGGCTCATCCAATCGCAATGGTAGACATTGCCGTGCAGGGTGAGCTTGCCGCTGTCTTTGTGCAATTTCCCGTCTGCCTGGCCCATCAACCAAAGGTGCCGTTGTTCTTCGGTCGCCTTGATAATCGGCGCGGTCGCATAGCTTTCGGCAAATGTCTCGTCAAAGGACCGGCCCTTGGCGGTATCGGATCGGCGACCCGTGCGGGCGTTGTGTTCGGCTATACCTTCCGCCAGGACTTCCAGAAACTCAGCGGCCTTGATTGCTCGGCTACCGTAGTTTTCCGGTTTGGCGTCGGGCCGGTTGCCGACATAGGCGCCTGCAAAGCGCACATCCTTGGCCACATCACTGGCCAGATCGCGGAACGCGCGTTCAATGGGTTTCGCCTGGCCGTGGGCCGGGGTGGCCCAGTGCATGTCGATGCCGAGCAAGGGCAAAACACCGATTGGATCGTCTTCCCGGACTTTGAAACGAAACCGGGTTGGCGCGCCTGCTGTCATCCATTTGTTGGCAAATTCGCGCCCGTTGTCGAACAGGCATCGTTTTGGAATGCCCCAGTTGTCGACCAATTCACCGAATGCCGCCATAACCATGACTTTGTTCGGGTCGTGATCCACGCGCCAGGACAAAAACTTGCCGGAATAGAGGTCTTGAAACGCAACGATTTGGGGGCGGTTGACGGTGCCGTCGGGCCATTCGACAAAGACGTCGATCTTGTGACAATCGGCGTTGACAGCTTCCAGCGCATGGAGGCTCGACCGGTCGCGAGTTTGGGCGGGGTAGCAGCGCATCAGCCCATTAACGCCCTCGCGGAGATAGACTTGCGTTGTGCGTGGCACCTCGGCATCTACCCAGCGCTTTGCGGTCTTCTCAATCGGGATGGGCCATCCCATCTGGCCCGCTTGGCGCTCGGCCATGCGGTAGCATTGCGCAAACGTTGGGCGTTCTGGACGCAGCCAAGCGCTCTTGAGCCAATCCATAAACGGCTGATAGGCGGCACGATCTGCCTGTTGGGTGCGTTTTTTCGGTGCTTTGGGCGCGACGAATGCAAGCCGGTCCTCTGGTGTTGCACCGGCGACAAGGTCGATCCAGTTATAGATCGTCCGGGTACTGGACCCGATTTCGGCGGCGACAGTGTCGACGGCGTGAACATGGCCCGCACCGCTGGTGTGAAGCAGTTCAACCTTGGTGATCGCGTCCAGGCGGCGCGCGGCCTCATCTTTGGATTTCTGGGGCAGGGCTGCATAGGCGGCCCAGGCGCTGTTACGGTCGAGCTTTTCAACCGGGCGGCTGGCGTCATGCTTGATCAGCTTAGTACGTGCGGCCAGCGGCAGCACTGACCAATGATAGAGTAAACCACCGCCGCGACCGACCTTGCGTTTGATCGCACCGGGCACGTCCCGCCAGCCTTCACGGTCGGCTTTTGCAGTCACCCCCCGAGCAGTGCCAGGAATGCCGGGCAGGCGGGCAGCAGCCAGCTCAGCCACAGACCACCATTCCTGTTTTGGCGAGACGGGCGTTGTCATACCTGTGCCCCGACTTTGGCATCTTCGATCAACTCGACCAAGACGTCGCCATACTGCGCGACAAACTGGCGGCGCGCTTCTTTGCTGGCGCGGATGAACGCGTCTGCCAGCTTTGAAAACTGTTGCTCAACCGGTGTTTTAAGCGCAGCACCTGGGGCTTTTTTCCGGTCCAAAACCTCTTTAGCGGATTTGGCAGTTCCATCGCCTAAGGCAGCGCAGATGGCGGACCTGTCCGCTTGTTCTCCGCATTTTGCAATATGCTCTAGGTCTTTGAATTGGACCTTTTGCGGGGCGTCCCGGAGCTGGGCGATTTCACTAGGTGAGAGCTTTTCGCCGACACTGATAAGGCGAAAAATCTGGCGTTCACCCTTGCCGAACACCTCAGCAGCGTTGGCGGCAAAACTGCTAACTGACATTTTGTCAGTTAGCACATCATTTTTGACCCGCCCGCCCGCGCTGCCTCGCTTGGTTTCGGGGTTTTCGCGCTCGTATAGCTCTTTGTGTGCGGCCAGAAACACCGCCATATCCAGCGGCGTCAATGGTGCGCCGGCCACATTGGCATCCACCTCAATACGGATCGCCTGATCGTTGGTGCACTCGCTGACTTTGACCGGCACCTCGGCCAATCCTGCCTCTTTTGCGGCAGTTAAGCGGTGCAGACCATCCAGTAGACGATAGCCGCCTTTGACACGGCGGACCAGGAGCGGTTGCAGGATGCTGCCAACCTCTTGAATAGAAGACACAATGCTTGCAACCGCTGTCTCAGAGGCGGTGCGCAACCGTTCCTCTACCTGAATATCATCTACGGGCAGGGTGTGGGTTTTCTGCCAGGTAGGTGGGGTCATTGGGGATGCTCCATCATAGCTCAAAGTTGGATTTTTGGACCTGTCGTTCTGTGCGACATGGCCGATGAGGTTGCGGCGCTTCACCTGGGCCGCATGGCCTGCATGGGTCAGCGCGCCGGGCATAAGGGACGCCCGCTGGTTTCGAGTTTCAGAAGGTCGGCGAGGCACTCCAAAGAACCGCGACCATTTAGGTGGGCGACAAGGTCGGCGACGCGTTCTTGGGCCGTACTAACCGCTTCTGCGGCGCTATCCACCGCATCAGCAAGCGCCCCGGTGTCACCGCTTCCAAGGGCTCGGGCCTCTTGATGGGCTGTAATCGCTTGTTGCAGTGCCAGCCGGCATCGCGCGTAGTCGGCGGCGTGTTTTGTCAGCTCACCCGCAAGTCTGTGCTGGGGGAATTGGATCAATTCAAAGTCAATCGCGCTCATTGCAAAAGGCTCCAAAGTAAGGGGGCGGCGGGCAGCACAAAGACACAGGCTGCGCCGATAAGGTCGCCCCAGAAGTCGAACGGGTTAGGGAAGTAGTGTCTGAAACCGTCGCGCAACCTTCGCTGCACGGCTGCTACGTTGCGCTGAAAAGCCCCCAGCGGCGCATCCCCATGGCCGCTGGGGTAGTTACCCGATTTAGCGACGAGGACATTGTCGCCGCATGCTATCGGGGAAAGAACCTCAGACGTTCTCATGTCGGCTCACCTGCGCTCTCGGCGCTTAACGCAATGTCGTTTGCCGTGAGTTGCTTACGGGGGCGATTTGGACTGTGCAGCGCATCAATGTAACAATCTTTGCCTTGCAGGTGAGGAACAACATCTTCCTCAGGTCCATCGACCTCGTAGCCTAAGGTGTAGAGCACTAGTCGTATGGTCAGGGTTGAAGGTGTTCCTTGCTGCTCGGCAAGTTTGCGTAGCCACTTACCTGTCACACCGCATGAGCGGCCCAGCTCGGCATAAGAGAGTTTTCCCAATCCTCGGTTTGCGGCTGTAAACTCTCTGTTCAAGAGTTTGGCAAACTGTCGCCCGCTCATCTGTGAAATAATCGTGTTCGGCGTCATCGCATCCTCCTGTAGTTCGACACGATAGAACTAAACTTCTATCAACTCAACACCATAAGTCGATTAGATAGAAGTATAGGGCGATTTATTGTGATCAGACGCTCTCCTGGGGACTTATATTCCCGATTGCGGGAACTATAATTCCCTGTATGATGCAATCATGGTTGGACCGATTGATAGAAGCCAAGCGGTGAGTGGTGTCGACACTGAGGTGTGGCGCAAACGCCTAAGACAGGCGTTGGATGACCGTGGCTTGGACTACGGAGAGGTCTCAGTAGCAGCGGGTAATAACGACGAGTACGTTAGTAAGATCCTGAATGGTCGCTTCAATCCGACGGTGGCAAGAATTCTGAGAATCTGCGAAGTCGCGAATATAGAGATGGCGTATCTTTTTTCAGATAGCCCGTCCGCTGGCGAGCGCGAGGTTATATCGAAGTCGAGTGACCTTACTGAGAGTGATGCCGACTTAGTCAGTCGGTTGGTCGCAAGTTCCCGATCTTTCTGACAGAGCGGTTTCCATCGCGTCTCTAAACGCCTGTATTCCTTTTCCTGGCTTGGCCGCATTCTGCTCAGCTACGCGCTTAAGAATGAGTTCGAGGGTGCGAGCCGTTATTCCGTTGCTGTTCATTGTCTCGCCTGGTCCAGAAAAGTATTACTTGTGATAATACCGCAATGCGGTATTAAGTATGGTCATTACATATGCAGCGTGTGTGTCCAATATGATTAATGATATAATGAGGGTGCATTTGCGTACCCTGGAAGAGATTTCGAACAAAGGCTTCTCGCTCGGTGTTGGCTTCGACGGCGCAGAACCTGTGTTCATGAAGTCTACTTACTCAAGGGAGTGGATCGATCACTATCTAGTGCAACGATATTTTGACCTAGACCCCACCATCCACTTTGGCAAATCTGCAACTGGCTTCACGACTTGGGGCGATCTGAGACGACATTACCCAACTTCCAACAAGTTTTTCGATGATGCGGCTCGTTTCGGTCTAGACTGCGGTAATACACTGTCCATCCACGTCGATGGTCAGGTCTCTATATTAAGTTGTTCAGGGTCGAAATGGGGAGATACGGAGCGTCGATTGGCGAAAGCGGCGCTCTATTCGATCCATGCCGTCCACCATCGTGAGTCCTGCCGGTATACGATCAAAGAGAAGTCAAAAGATGTTATCAGACTGATGTGTGCAGGATACCAGGACCGGGAAATTGCAGAGAGGCTAGGGGTCAAGCTTGAGACAGTTCGGCAACGAAGGCAAACTGCGATGCAGGCGGTCGAAGCGACATCCACCGCTCAGCTTATATCACTTGTGATAAAATATGGCTTGATTTAGCGCTTATCGATTCACAAGCTTGTCGACCGGATGAACATGGCGTTTCTATTAGGAGAACGCCATGAAGCTACATGTTTTTTCATTTGCACAGAGATCGAGTTATTCAGGGGTTCTAGAGGGTTTTTTTGCCCTGAGGAAGCGCAAGCTGGTTGACGAGCTGGGTTGGGCGTTAGCGCACGAGGGTGGGCTGGAGAGCGACCAATATGACAGGCCGGGTGCAGTGTACTCTATTGTCACCGATGACGACTGTGTTGTTGCCGGTGCGCGAGCGTTGTCCTGTGGCGCAGCGTATGGCCGGTGGACCTATATGTTGAAAGATGCAGCCGATGGGAAGCTGGAGGGTATTCCTGAAGGGTTGATGGACGTTTACCCGACGGATCACTCCGCGTGGGAATGTACACGCTTTGTCACCGACGACAGATTGGCGGAAAATTCTTCTTATAGCGTCGAAGCTAAGTTGGTTGTGGCTGGTTTGTGTCGGGGCACACATTGGCTTGGGGCTACCAGTCTACTGTCACTTTCGCCCCGAGCACTCGGCGTACTACTTAGAAGGTTTGGATATAGGGTTCAAAGGCAGGCGAACCGCTATTTGTGCGAAGATGATCAGCGTGAATATTGGGCATTTGTGATGGCCTGCGATCCGGCTGTAAATGAAAAGCTATTCCTCACGTATGCTACGCCAACAGCGCTTGCTAATTCCTCAGGGCGGCATGATTTGCGCGTACAGCCTCTAACTCGTTGTCACCAAGAGCGAGCCGATGTGGTCTAAGATGTGGCGAAAACTGCTCTCAGGTTCAGCGAAGCTGTCGCGAACCGAAAATTTGAAATAATGGCGCTTACGGTACGTCTGTCACACTCAGTGCTGCGATAGCAGTACTGAGTGCACGGCCGCCACTATGTGGGCCGAACTAGTCGGCGGCTGTAGTAGGTCAATTTATTACGTCTAAGTTAATGCCCATTCTCGCGTCGCGGATCGTCCAAATTTCATGAAGCTAGACGGCGCTCCAGCCACAGATCCGGCAATTGAAGATGGCTGGGTGCTATTAGCAGCTCGTTCCCAAGGCGCTTTGTTTGGACGGAGTATTGTAGGTCAAAGCTATGCAACCTAGAATCTGCGTAAAGGTTGCGAATTTCCTCCGCGTTATCATATGTGACGACCCAAGGGATGTCTAAGCGCTGTATTACTTTGGCCAGAGCGGCATGATCGTCAGGTCGATAGAAGCTAGTGTAAAGCTGAGATCCCTTGTTGAAATACGGTGGATCTACGCATAAGAGTGCTTTAGCGGGCAGCAAAGATTTTGCGCGTTTCAAAAAATCTAATGCATCAAGCCGATGCAAGTGAATTTCGTCCTTGTACGCTGCAACCCTTTGTATGCGCTCTACGAGGTCAATCTTATTGAACCGACAGTCCATGAGGTAGTTGCCTTTTTGAGCCAAGCCACCAATTACGCCTCCCTGCGCGATTATTCCGGACCGATTTGTGCGGTTAAGATAAAATGTAGCAAACCCAAGTTTCAGGGGGTCCGAGAAATCTCGTTCACGGTAGATTTCCCGTTGATGCTTCCATTCTTGAATCGATAAATCAGCATTTAGTATTCGATCAATTAATGCATCTGTTTCTTCAAGTGCTGAATGCCAAAAAGACCATATTGAAGCATCCAGGTCATTTAGGTGAACTTCTCTAGCTGCGCCATCAAATAGCAAAGCCAAAGCCAGTCCAGCACCTCCAGCGTATGGCTCAGCGTAAGTACGGTGTAGTAAGTCGTTTTCGCGAAGTATATCCTTCATCACCTTGAAAAGACACGATTTTCCACCGGGGTAACGCAGTGGTGATGCGGTTCGGGTCATTTTTTGAGGTGCTTTCGAAGGTCAAACTCTATTACAGGCAGGATTACTTTCCAGTCTGAACTCAATTGAGCGGCGTCAAAACCGGCGGCGGACCTGTTGTGCTTGGTTTCATTGCCATGCTGATGCACACGGATCACAGCATTCTCTACAGTGTTAACTTGTTCTTTTGAGTAGCCCAAGTCCTTACGTGCCGACAAGTTCTTTTTACCCCAGTGCGCGCTAATATTTCCACTTTCGTGTCGGCCCAACGCCACAGAAAGACTGTCCAAAAACGACCAGATGACAACGTAGAGAGCTGGTACGTGATCCTTCACCGGGATCGAGGAAAGTGAGTAGTACAAGCTACTGAACTTTTCGTTTTTCAACTCAACTAAGTGCTCGTACACGTCTTCTGAGTATTGCAGAAGCTTGCTAGGTTGAGGCCTGATAGGGCGTTTTATGGAAATGGCACTCTGATCGACCGTTGCTGGTTGGCTTGCCGGGATGGTTGTAGCTGCACCAGAATTCCGGGTTTCTGCTACATCAGTTGATGCCGTCGCCTCCGTACTAGCCACGTTGTCTGGAGGGGGCGAGTAACTTTCAGGTTGCGGTTCCGGAGATGAATTTTCCAGGTCCTTCCAAAGGGGAATCGCTTCCTCCAATCTTTCGGCGGAACATCCTAACTCTGCTTCTAGCAACTTGGCCTTAGCAGCGATTGGGGCACTCTTGGCTTGAGAGCCCAGCTTCTTGATTTTCGCTTCTTCCAGCAACCAGGAGAGTAGCTTGTCGAAATCCTCAAGAGGGCGATCTCGCAACACTAGGCTAGCGTCTTTGTCAAATTGGATACCTAGTGCGGATCTCATAACAGGGTTCCCTAGGAGGCGAACCAAATGGGATAGAACATTTTCTGAGTCGTCGCTCCGAATAAGGCACCGTTCAACGGCATAGTCCAAGACTGCCTGACCACGAAGGTTTCTAGGGTTTTGAAAGTAGCGCGTTTTCTGTGAAGTGTCCCACTGTTTGCGCCCTAAGCCATTGCTAGCTCCAGCATGAGCACGTGTGATCCACTTTATGCGTTCATCCTCATCTTCCACTACAACGACTTCGATTTTTCTTGGGGCGTTGTAGTTCTTTGCCAACTTTTTGAAGACCGCCTTGTGTTGGCTGGGAGCTTTTCTAGGATCCTTAAGCAGCTTCAGCGCGCACAAACGCCTGTTGCCTTCTGCTACGATGTAATTTGCATCTTTAGGATCATCCTCAAGGTCTTCTTGGAATACCATGAAGCGTTCGAGGGGGGACAAACCGTTCTTGGCTATGTCTCGCGCTAACTCGACAACTTTTTCACCCTTGCACAGCGCTTCAATGGCTCTTGTTTCCTCAAGGAGACCCTCAAAACGAGGGTTGTCATCATGTAATATCAAACGACTTACAAAGACCTTCTTTACTTCAAGCATAGTCATCAAATTCCAAAATTTGTCTGCTGCGTTCCTTTCTAGCCTTGAAAAAGGATCTGCTCAACCACTCAGGGTTGATTGTGCTCGGTCTGACCGTCGTTCTCCCTTCTCGCCAGTATTCGCAAACTTGAGCGCGGCGTGCATCACAATGTATGCACCTGGTTCGTAACGCGCATCTGGTATGCCCTGGGCGCATGTGCTGCCAATGGCAGCAGTATCGCGAGCCTACCTTGAAACCGTTCCAAGTTACGAGCAATGGACAAAACAGTTGTATTCGTTCATCTATTTGATTTTATGGAGCTAATCCCGTTCTAGGAACTGACCCTTCCGATGGTGCGCTAGTTCCAAGTTCGGTGGGCTACACTGCGGTTAGAAACTCAACATAAGCGCGCTTATTGGGATCTTGCGGCGCTGCTGTGGTGGTGCCGTTTTGGCTGGGGCTATGCCCTCACAGCCTTACAATGAAGGCCGACAGGGCAGGTGGGCGCTGCTGTGCGCTACGCTGGGAAGCCTGGGCAGCATAGAGGCAGGTAGCCCCGGATAATTTGAAACTTGAACTGTCTCAGTTTTCGACATCGGCCCCAAAGTCGCCCGATTTTCAAGTTGTGCAAGACAAGCGCCATTTTGGCCCGAGCCTTTAAAACCCTCTTGAAAGCCCAATTTTTTAGGCTTCATCCGCGTTTGTCCGGATTCCCCCGGCCTCTTCCGGTTACTGCAATATAAATTGTCTCCTAACAGGAGATAAACGGCTGCGCTTTGCTGTCAGACTTTGTGATACATATCCGATGACCTGAACACGCGTTGTATCGCAATTTTGGCAATGCTAGGGTGCCGGTCGGTCACTGGTTCACTGGTTACTAAGACGCTGTCTGACATGCCCCCGGAACTTGAGCGCAGCCGCAGTACCAGCATTAATGTCTCATTCATAAAAGGGCTATTCCGGTATTCCTTACCTTACGTAACCTTTTGAACTCTGGCAGGGCCAAAGGGTGGTTTCCTCAATTGACGACGGCGGCGTCTCACCCCAGTGTCTGCGGATGGGACAGTCGATTGATATTCAGCGCCTTCCACGGGCATTTGATGCGGATCTGGCCGGCGATGCGCTTGCGCTTGTGCCGGACCTTGGCGGCGATGAGGCGCGCCTGGTCGCAGGGGCGGCGGGCTCCAGCCCCTATCTGAAGGAGCTGATCACCCGCGAGGCCGCCTGGCTGGCCCCCGCACTGGCGGATCCGCTGGTCGCGCTTGGTAAGATCATGGAGGCTGTGCGCGGTTTGGCACCGGATCAGCTGAAGCCGGGGCTGCGGCAGGCCAAGCGCCGACTTGCGCTGCTGAGCGGGCTTTGCGATCTGGCCGGGGCCTGGGATCTGATGCAGGTGACCACGGCGCTGACGCAATTTGCCGAACTCTGCGCCGATCGGGCGATCAAGGCGGAAATTGCCGCACTGATCCGCCGTCAGAAACTGCCGGGCCTGACCGAGGCCGATGTGGAGACCGCCGGCGGGTTGACCCTGCTGGCCATGGGCAAGATGGGCGCCTATGAGCTCAACTACAGCTCCGACATCGACATGATCTGCCTGTTTGACGAGACACGGTTTGATCCGGCCGATTTCTATGAGGCGCGTCAGGGCATGGTGCGGGCGACGCGCAACATGTGCACGGTACTGAGCGAACGCACTGCCGACGGCTATGTCTTCCGTACCGATCTGCGCTTGCGGCCCGACCCGGCGGTTACACCGGTGGCCATGGCGATGGAGGCGGCGGAGCGCTATTACGAGAGCCTCGGGCGCACCTGGGAGCGCGCCGCCTATATCAAGGCGCGCCCCTGCGCCGGGGATCTGAAGGCGGGGGCCGAGTTCCTGCAGACGCTGCGCCCCTTTGTCTGGCGGCGGCATCTGGATTTCGCGGCGATTCAGGACGCCCATGACATGCGTTTGCGGATCCGCGAAAACAAGGGGACCGGCGGGCCACTGACGGTGCCCGGCCATGACATGAAACTGGGGCGTGGCGGCATCCGCGAGATCGAGTTCTTTACCCAGACCCGGCAGCTGATCGCCGGCGGGCGGGATGAGAGCCTGCGCCAGCGCGGCACGCTCGACGGGCTGACCGCGCTCGCGGCCAAGGGCTGGGTGCCGCAGGAGGCCTGCGCGCAGCTCAGCGCGCATTACATTGCCCACCGCGAGGTGGAGCACCGCATCCAGATGGTGCATGACGCCCAGACCCACCGGGTGCCGCAGTCCGAAGATGGCATTGCCAGGATTGCCTGTCTGATGGACCGCGACCCGCAGGCGCTGCAGGCGGAGATCCGTGGGCGGTTGCAGGAGGTGCATGAGCTGACCGAGGGGTTCTTTGCCCCGGATGTGCCAAGGCCGCAACCGGCCGCGGCGGTGCCGGAGGCTCTGGATGGCGATATCCTGGCGCGCTGGCCGACCTATCCTGCGCTACGCTCGGCGCGCGGTGCGCAGATATTCGAGCGGCTGAAACCGGAGCTGCTGGCGCGGCTGTCCCGCACCGCCCAGCCGGCCGAGGCGCTGGTGGCGCTGGATGGGTTCCTGGCGGGGCTGCCTGCCGGTGTGCAGCTGTTTTCACTCTTTGAAGCCAACCCGCAACTGATTGATTTGCTGATAGATATTGTCGGCACCTCTGGTACGCTGGCGAGCTATCTGTCGCGTAATTCCGGGGTATTCGATGCTGTGATCGGCGGCTCTTTCTTCAGTGACTGGCCCAAGCGGGAGGGGCTCTGCCAGTCGCTTGCGGCGGTGCTGGCGCAGGAAGAGGATTATGAAACCCAGCTGGATGCCACCCGGCGCTGGTGCAAGGAGTGGCATTTCCGTATCGGGGTGCATCATCTGCGCGGGCTGATCGATGCTGCCACCGCAGGGGCGCAATATGCCGAACTGGCCGAGGTGGTGATTGCCGGGGTGGCGCCGGTTGTCCTGCAGCAGTTTGCAAAGAAACACGGAACGCCTCCGGGGCGCGGGGCGGCGGTTCTGGCCATGGGATCGCTGGGTGCGGGGCGGATCAATGCGCTGTCGGATCTCGACCTGATCGTGATTTATGACCCCGGAACCGCGGAGGCCTCGGAGGGGCCGCGACCGCTGGCGACACGCCCGTATTATGCGCGGCTGACCCAGGCGCTGATCACGGCGCTGACTGCGCGTATGTCGCAGGGGCAGCTCTATGAGGTGGACATGCGGCTGCGACCCTCCGGCACCCAAGGCCCGGTGGCCACGAGCCTCGAGAGCTTCTGCGCGTATCAGCGCAATGACGCCTGGGTCTGGGAACATCTGGCGCTGACCCGGGCGCGGGTGATGGCGGCTGTGCCTGCACCGGGTGCGGAGGGGCTGGCACAGGATATCAACGCATTTCGAGCGGGTTTTCTCGGGGCGCCGCGCAGCCGCGCGGCGATCCTGCCCGAGGTCGCCAAAATGCGCGCCCGTCTGGCCGCTGCCAAGGTGCCGACAGGTCCCTGGGACGCCAAGACCGGCGCGGGTCGGCTGATGGATATCGAGCTGATCGCCCAGGCCGGGGTCCTGCTGAGCGATGCCACCGGGCAGGACGTCGCCGCCGGGCTGGCGGGCGCTGTCGCCTGTGGCTGGCTGGATGCCGCAGATGCAGCGGAATTGCAGCGCGGCTATGATCTATTCTGGTCGGTACAGACGGCGGCGCGGCTGGTCTCGGGCAAGGCAATTGATGCACGGACATTGGGAGAGGGCGGCGCGCTCTTTCTGTGTCGCAGCACCGGCTATGACGATCTCGCCGCGCTGGAGGCGACGCTGACCGAGAGCTACGGCAGATGCGGTGACATCATCGCCGCCGCATTGGAGAGAGAGGGGGCGACAGGCCATGACGAATGAGGCGACGGTTGATGCGGCGCAGCTGGCGCGTCTTGATCCCAAGGGGTTGATCCGGGAAAGCTACCGTATCGAGGGGATTGGCGAGGGCGAATGCCGCAGCATCTTTCTGGATTGGGCGCTGAGCCTGCCTGATGGGGTCGACAGCCGTGTGGCAACCATCGCGCTCGTGGAGCAGCTTGCGGCAGTGCATCCCGATCACCCGATGACGGCTGTTCTGCGCGAGGGGCAGGAGGCTGCCGACAGGCCTCGCAGGCGCGGCGGCTGGCGTTCCCGTCCGCGGTGAACTCACTTGCGCCGCGCGGGATCGGGCCGCAGAGCCTGACGCGACCAAGGCATCGTCTCTGCGTTGCGGATGCCCTTTCAACCGCGCGTCGTTGGGAGTAAGAGAGGCGCATGACAGCATCTTCCTCCGCGCCCGAGCGCGCCCGCGTAAAACTGAAACCCAAAGCCAATGCCCGTGCCCTGCGCCACGGCTTTCCCTGGGTCTATGCCAATGAACTGGTCACCGACCGGCGCACCCGGAAACTGGCACCCGGCACCCTGGCGGTGCTGGAAGACGACGCGATGACGCAGATGGGGCTGGTTGCGGTCAACCCCGAAAGCAAGATCATCGCGCGGATGCTGGACAGCGATCCTGCGGCCGAGCTGAGCGTGGAGTGGTTCAGCGCCCGCCTGCGCCGCGCGCTGGAGCTGCGCGAACAGCTGTATGATGCGCCGTTCTACCGGCTGGTCCATGCTGAATCCGATGGTCTGCCCGGCGTGGTGATCGACCGCTTTGGCGATACCTGCGTGGTGCAGCCCAATGCCGCCTGGGCCGAAGCCCATATCGAACCGCTGACCGAGGCGCTGGTGGCGGTGACCGGGGTGACAACGGTATTGAAAAACGCCTCGGGCCGGACGCGCAGCCTGGAAGGGCTGGACGATATCAGCACTGCCCTGCGCGGCACCGCCCCCGAGGCGCCGGTAGAAGTGTCCATGAATGGCGCCACCTATATGGCGGATCTGACCGGCGGGCAGAAAACCGGCCTGTTCTACGACCAGCGCGACAATCACGCCTTTGCCGCCAAGCTGGTCAGGCCGGGCGCAAATGTGCTTGACGTGTTTTCCCACGTCGGCGGCTTTGGTCTGGCGATGCTGGCGGCTGGCGCAGCGACGGCAACCTGTGTCGACGGATCCGCTCCGGCGCTGGATCTGGCGCGGGACGGCGCAGGTGCCAGCGGTTTTGGCGATCGGTTTAGTGCACGGCAGGGCGATGCCTTTGAGGTGCTGGCCCAGCTCGCCGAAGAAGGGGCGCAGTTTGATGTGGTGATCTGCGATCCGCCAGCCTTCGCACCGTCGAAACAGGCGCTTGAGGCGGGGTTGCGGGCCTATGAGCGGATTGCCAAATTGGCCGCCCCTCTGGTGGCGCCGGGTGGCTATCTGGGGCTGTGCTCCTGCTCGCATGCGGCTGACCTCAGCCGATTCCGCAATGCCTCGGCGCGTGGCATCGGGCGCGGCGGGCGGCGCAGCCAGCTGTTGCACACCGGGTATGCCGGGGCGGATCATCCACAGCTGCCTCAGCTGGCCGAAAGCGGCTATCTGAAGGCTGTGTTCTTCCGGCTCGACTGATCTGTTGCGGTTGATCAGGCCATGAAACTGCTGCTGGACGCCTGTGTCCTCTATCCGACCGTGATGCGTGAGATGCTGCTGGGGGCAGCCCGGATTGGCCATTTCACCCCGCTGTGGTCACAGCGCATCCTTGAGGAATGGGCGCGGGCGGCGCGCAAGATCGGTCCTGCGGGGGAGCCGCAGGCGCGGGCAGAGATCGCGCTGATCTCTGCGGCCTGGCCAAAGGCTGCCGTCACCCCGACAGCGGCGGTTGAAGCACGGCTTTGGCTGCCGGACGTGGCCGATATCCATGTGTTGGCCGCCGCCATTGCCGGCCATGCCGACGGGATCGTGACCGTCAACAACAAGGACTTCCCGCGCCACACGCTTGCCGAGGAGGGGTTGGAACGGATCGGCCCGGACCAGCTGCTTTATGATCTGTGGCGACAGGATCCGGACGGGATTTCGGGCGTGGCTGCGGCTGTGCTCGCCGAAGCAAACCGGCTGTCAGGCGGCGGCTGGGAGCTGCGCCCGCTGCTGAAGAAGGCGCGGCTGCCAAGGGTGGCCAAGGTCTCAGCGGCCTAGCGTGCTCGGCCGCTGAGACCTTGGCGCGGCTCAGATGTCGCCCAGCACCTCAGCGGCGATCTCAAAGGATCGCAGCCGTGCATCGTGGTCATGGATCTGCCCGGTCAGAATGATCTCATCCGGTTGATACCGCTCAAGAATACCAGACAGTTCGGCGGCCACCGTGGCCTTGCTGCCGGTCGCGGAAATCCGCAGCGCCTCATTCACCCCGTTCAGCACCGGCGGGGCGATATGCTGGGTGATATCCTCCACCGGAGCCGGCAGCTTGCCCGGTTTGCCTTCGTGCAGCCGGGCAAAGGCCTGCTGCATGGTGGTTCTCAGCCGCTGCCCTTCGCGGTCGGTATCGGCGGCAAAGACGTTGACCGCGATCATGGCGCGGGGGGCGTCGAGATGCTCTGATGGCTGGAAGCCGCTGCGATAGGCGGCCAGCGCCTGCTCCAGCGCGGCGGGGGCAAAGTGCGAAGCAAAGGCATAGGGCAGCCCCAGCTGTGCCGCAAGCTGCGCCCCATAAAGGCTGGAGCCGAGGATCCACAGCGGCACCCTGGTGCCCTGTCCCGGAAAGGCCCGCACCCGCGCTTCGGGTGTTTCGGGGCCAAGGTAGTTGATCAGCTCGATCACATCATGCGGGAAGGTATCGGGATTGCGCTCACCGGTTTGCAAGCCCCGACGCAGGGCGCGGGCCGTCTGCAGATCCGTGCCGGGCGCGCGTCCCAGCCCAAGATCAATGCGGTTGCCATATAGGCTGGCCAGCGTGCCAAAGGCTTCGGCCACCATATAGGGGGCGTGGTTGGGCAGCATGATTCCCCCGGCACCGACCCGGATCGTTTTGGTCTGTCCTGCGATATGGCCGATCAGAACAGCGGTGGCGGCACTGGCGATCCCCGGCATATTGTGATGCTCCGCCAGCCAGTAGCGGTGATATCCCCAGGCCTCGGCCCGCTGTGCCAGATCAGTGCTGTTGCGCAGCGATTGAGCGATGTCATGGCCTTCGGGTACGGGGGCAAGGTCAAGAACGGAATAGCGCATGGTAGGTCTCCGGGAGCCCGCCCAGGCGGGTCGTTAGGTCTTGTGTCCGCAGGGACATATCTGACTGAAACGCCTGCAACGGGGGATTGGTTGCCCACAGATGGGGATGGCGGCCGCACGGGCCAAGGGGGATGACGCGCCCGGTTGCGCTTGATCTTGTGTAAATTTCAGTGAACCAATGGTTTGCGGCCTGATCTTCAGCTCTTTCCCTTACTCCAGCGCTGTTCGAGCCGGTCCAGCGCGGCAATACGCTCCTCGGTCTTGGGGTGGCTCATCAGCCAGGCGGGCGCCATGCCGCTGCGGGCCTGTGTCAGCTCTTCCAGCTTGCGAAACAGGCTTTTCTGCGGAGCGATGCCGATCCCTGCCTTGGTCAGCAGTGCTGCGGCATATTCATCGGCCTCATATTCATCGCTGCGCGACAGCCGCGCCGCCAGCAGTGAGGTCAGCACATTGGCAATCCAGGGCCCGACAAAAGGCACGAAACGGCCGATGATAAGCATCAGCGCCGTGCGCAGCGCGTTCTGCCCGGAAAAATCAATCATGCGTTTTCGCGCGTGCCCCAGCGCCACATGGCCCAGCTCATGTGCAATCACCGACGCCAGTTCAACATCGCTGACCTCGCCATTGCGGTATTTGCGATAGAACCCACGGGTGATGAAGATCCGGCCATCCGGCGCCGCCAGCCCGTTTACCGGATCGACCTCGTAGATATAGACCGGGATATGGCTGATGCCGAGCGCCGCTGCCATTCGATCCGTCAGCTGGCGCAGGCGGGCATCGGCCAGCTCGGTTGATTGCTGATCAAGGGCCCGATGGGTGCGCCAGACCGACAGGCGGTACATGACCAACCCGTAGATCACGGCGAGAAGGATGGGGGTTAGACGCAACATGCTTTAGGATATGGGGCTGGCGGTGAGAGCGGACAAGGCGCGTGGCCCGACAGACCGCGCGGTGGGCAGCGCGTCAGTCATCGCAGGATGGCGTGGCCGCGCGCGCCTCTGCCTTTACCTCGTCCCAGAGCGCGTCCATTTCCGCCAGGTCACTGTCTTCGGGACGTTTGCCGCGGTCGGAGAGCTTGGCCTCGACCCCTTCAAAGCGGCGGGTGAACTTGGCATTGGCGGCCCGCAGTGCGGCTTCCGGCTCCACCCCCAGATGGCGGCCCAGATTGGCCATCACAAACATCAGATCGCCAAATTCCTCCTCCACCTCGGCCTGGCTCAGGCTATCGCGGGCTTCTACCAGCTCGGCGGCCTCTTCAACGATCTTGGCGATCACATTGTCCGCCGACGGCCAGTCAAAGCCGACACGTGCGGCGCGTTTTTGCAGCTTGTAGGCGCGCAGCAGGGCGGGCAGGCCGACCGCCACACCGTCCAGCGTCCCCTGTTGCGCCTTGCCTGCGCGCTCCGCGGCCTTGATCGCCTCCCAGTCAGCGGTCTGCTGGTCGGCGGATTTCTCGCGGCTCTCGTCACCAAAGACGTGCGGATGGCGCGCGACCATCTTGTTGGACATGGTGGTGACCACATCCTGAAAGGTGAAATGCCCGGCCTCCGCCGCCATCTGCGCATGAAACACCGACTGGAACAGCAGATCCCCCAGCTCGCCCTTCAGCTCATCCCAGGCCTCGCGCTCAATTGCATCGGCAACTTCGTAAGCTTCTTCAATGGTATAGGGCGCGATGCTGGCAAAGTCCTGTTCAATATCCCAGGGGCAGCCATGCTGTGGGTCGCGCAAGCACGCCATGATCTGCAGGAGCCGGTCGATACCGGCGGTTTCATCGTGGATCAGGTTGGTATCGGGCATTGCGGCGGCTCTTGTTCCTGTGTCAGATGCATCAATCCCGAGTCTGACCAAGGAGTCCACCCCCATGCCGGTTGTGAACCGAATTGCCGATTATGCCGAGGACATGACAGCCTGGCGGCAGCATCTGCACCAGATCCCCGAGCTGGCGCTGGATCTGCCGAAAACAGCGGCCTTCGTGGCGGAACGGCTGCGGGACTTCGGCGTTGACGAGCTGCATGAAGGGATCGCAAAGACCGGCATCGTGGCCATCATCAACGGTCAGGAGAGCAGCGCGGCGGATGCCCCCTGTATCGGTCTGCGCGCCGACATGGACGCCTTGCCAATCCCGGAGGAGACCGGTGCGGCCTATGCTTCGACCCATGCCGGCAATATGCACGCCTGCGGCCACGATGGGCATACGACGATGCTGCTGGGTGCGGCGAAATATCTGGCGGAAACACGCAACTTCAAGGGCCGGGTGGCGCTGATCTTCCAGCCCGCCGAGGAGGCCATCGGCGGTGCGCGCATCATGGTCGAAGAGGGGATCATGGAACGGTTCAACATCGGTGAGGTCTACGCGCTGCACAATGCGCCGGGTCTGCCGGAGGGGCATTTCATGACAACTCCGGGTCCGCTGATGGCGGCGGTGGATAGTTTCCATATCCATATTCAGGGCGTTGGCGGCCATGGCGCGATGCCCCATGAAACCCGCGACCCGGTGATGGCGGCCTGCGGCATCGCCCAGGCGATCCAGACCATCGTCTCGCGCAACCATTACGCGCTGGATGATCTGGTGGTGTCGGTGACGCAGATCCACACCGGCACGGTGGACAATGTGGTCCCCGATACGGCCTATATCAACGGCACCGTGCGCACCTTTGATCCCAGGGTGCAGGAAATGGTGATACGGCGCATGGGTGAGATCGTGGCCGGGCAGGCGGCCAGCTACGGGGTCGAGGCGGAACTGGACTATGAGATTGGTTATCCCGCGACCATCAATGACGCGGCCAAGACCGATTTTGCGGTCTCCGTCGCGGCCGAGATCGCAGGCGCGGAGCATGTCGAGGCCGAGGCCGGCCGCGAGATGGGGGCGGAAGATTTCTCTTATATGCTACAGGCCCGTCCCGGCGCCTATCTGTTTCTGGGCCAGGGCAATAGTGCTGGGCTGCACCATCCAAAGTACGATTTCAACGACGATATCGCACCGGTCGGTGCCTCGTTTTTTGCCCGTCTGGTCGAGAAAGCACAGCCCGCAAGCTGATCTGGCGACAGCGCGGGGGCTTTCAGATGACAAGGCCACGCGCATTCGCTAGGAGATGGCCACAACCCGAGAAGAGGGAGCAGTCTGCATGGCGCTAGAAGACGCAAAGAAACAGGTCGATCAGGCCTTCACCCGCGACGACCTGAAGGGGTTGAGCTTTGAAAACACCTTTGGCGGGGCGACGTCCTTTCTGCGGCGCCGCTACACCAAGGACCTGACCCATGCGGATATTGCCGTCACAGGCATCCCCTTTGATCAGGCGGTGACGAACCGCCCCGGCACCAGGCTTGGCCCCCGCGCAGTGCGTGAAGCCTCGGCCCTGCAAAGCCCCGATGCCCCCTATGGCTGGGACATTTGCCCGGCAAGCGAGCTGGCGATTGTCGACTACGGCGATCTGGCCTTTGACTACGCCAATGTCGCGGCCTTCCCCGACACGCTGACCGAGCATATCCGCGGCATTCTGGCGACCGATACGGCTTCGGTGGCCATCGGTGGCGACCACTATGTGTCCTTCCCCATCCTCAAGGCCTATGCCGAGAAATACGGCCCGATTTCGCTGCTGCATTTCGATGCCCATAGTGACACCTGGCAGGATGATGATTTCAGCCGCGTCGATCATGGCACGATGTTCTACAAGGCGGTGAAATCCGGCATCATTGACCCCAAGACCTCTGTTCAGGTGGGTATTCGGACCACCAATGAGGACAATCTCGGCGTGCCCACCATCGACGCGCCCACCGTGCATGAGATTGGCCCGGACGAAACCGCGCGCCGTATCCGCGACGTGCTGGGTGACCGGCCGGTTTACCTGACCTTCGATATCGACTGTCTGGATCCGGCCTATGCGCCGGGCACCGGCACGCCGGTCTGGGGCGGTCTGACCTCGGCGCAGGCCGAAGCCATCCTGAAAAACCTGCGCGGTATCAACATCCTGGGCGGCGATGTGGTCGAAGTGTCGCCCCCCTTTGACACCACCGGCGCCACCGCCATCGCAGGCGCGCATGTCGCCATGAGCATTATCTGTCTTCTGAGCTGGAGAATTACGGGCCGATGACTGACTTTAACCAGCCGATCAGCGGCAATGATCTGGCGCGGTTCTCCGGGCCGAACACCTTTATGCGGCTGCCGCAGGCGACCTCTCTGGAGGGGCTGGATGTGGCCATTCTGGGTGTGCCGATGGATATCGGCACCTCCTGGCGCTCAGGGACCCGCTTTGGGCCAAAGCAGATCCGCGCCGAAAGCGCGATGATCCGGCCTTATAACATGACCAGCGGTGCGGCGCCCTTTGACAGTCTGAACATTGGCGATATCGGCGATCTGGCGATCAACACGTTCTCGCTGCCCGACAGCCTGCGCATCATTCAGGAAAGCTACAGCGCCATCCTGTCCAGCGACGTGACGCCGGTCGCGATGGGTGGCGATCATTCGATCACCCTGCCGATCCTGCGCGCGATTGCGGAAAAATACGGGCCTGTCGCATTGGTCCATGTCGATGCCCATGCGGATGTGAACGACGATATGTTCGGTGAGCGCGAGACCCACGGGACGGTCTTCAGGCGCGCCTATGAAGAGGGGCTGATCGTCGCGGACAAGACCTATCAGATCGGCCTGCGCGGCACAGGCTACGGGGCGGATGATTTCAAGGAGGCGCAGCGCTGGGGGTTTCAGCATTTCCCCGCAAGCGAGCTGTGGAACCGCTCCCTGCACGGGATGGGTGCGGAAATTCGTCGCGATATCGGCAATAGGCCGGTCTATGTCTCCTATGATATCGATAGTCTGGACCCGGCCTATGCACCGGGTACCGGCACGCCGGAAATCGGTGGGCTGACCACACCGCAGGCGCTGGAACTGATCCGCGCCCTGCGGGGTTTGAATATTGTGGGCTGCGATATGGTCGAAGTATCGCCGCCTTATGACACGTCGGGCAACACGGCGCTGACAGCGGCCAACCTGCTGTATGAGCTGCTCTGTGTGCTGCCGGGTGTGACAACCAAATAAGGCCGGCTGTCCAGTGGCAGCCGCCACGAGGGAGAGCGGACCATATGGGTCGAGTGATGATATTTGTCTGGCTGAGCATCGCGGCAGTCGTTGTGGTGCTCGGGTTTATCCGGCTGGCGCCCAGCGATCCGCTGGACTGGAACACCCAGCCGGAATTCACCGAAGACAAGACCTTTCGCGGTGGCGTGTTCCGGGTGCTGCGCAGTGGCGAGGACGGGCTGGAGCGGTTCCACAACGTTGCCAGCAACGCTCCGCGCACCCGTGTGCTGGCCGGTTCGGTTGAGGATGAGATGGTCACCTATGTGACGCGTACGCGGTTTCTGGGCTTTCCCGATTACACCACCGCGCGGCAGGATGGCGATCTGCTGAAAGTCTATGCCCGTCTGCGGTTTGGCCGCTCCGATCTGGGCGCCAACAATGACCGGATCAACAGCTGGATCGCGCAGATGGCGCCCGCACCGCAATAGCGCCCTGATGCGGATCTCCCGGCCGCGTATGCTGCCCGGCCTGATATGACAGGCCAATCTCAACAAACGCATATCGGTGGGATCAGATCCGCGGCAGCGGCTCCGCAGCCGTCGAGATGGCCGGCGCCGTATCAGCCTCAGCCGCAAGGCAGCCCGCCTGAACTTCGCGCCACATCGGCACATTCAGCGACATCTGGCACTGGGCCGTGAACATGCGCCCGTCGACCTGCAGGCAGACAAATTCGCCGAGCTCAACCCGGCTGCCGCTCTTGTCGGTGCAATAACAGTCGATCGTGCGCCCATTCGGCGCGACAACATCGGCCCGAATGGGCGACGCGGTTGCGCTCCAAGCCAGCGCAAACCCCAGCAGATACAGCAAAGAGCGGGGCAGGCCTGGTGTCGCAGGGGGCAGCCACCCAAGCTCAGGCAGGCGGCGCTGCGCATGATCCTTTCCCGCAATATGAGGACTGGCATGTTGCATGACCCTAGCATATCACAAGGGCAGCCTTGCGCAAAAGACAGATCGATACGGATATTGCACGCATGATCCCCGAAGACCGCCTCGAGCAGATTTTACAACGGTTTCAGTATCTTGAGGCCGCAATGGCAGAGGGTGTCGCAGGCGGCGATATTGCGGCTCTGGCCAAGGAATATTCCGATCTGCGCCCGGTTGCCGAGCAGATCAGCGCCTATCGCCGCCTGCTGTCCGATCTTCAGGAAGCAGAAGACATGCTCGCCGATCCCGATATGGCGGCGCTGGCGGAGGAGGAGCTGCCCCAGCTGCGCGCGGCGTTGCCCGAGGCCGAACATGCGCTACAACTGGCGCTGCTGCCCCGGGATGAGGCCGACAGCCGCCCGGCCATTCTGGAAATCCGCCCCGGCACCGGCGGCGATGAGGCGGCCCTGTTCGCCGGGGATCTGCTGCGCATGTATCAGCGCTACGCCGAGGCGCGGGGCTGGGGGTTTGACATCATCGAGGAACAGACAACCGAACTCGGCGGGCTGAAAGAGGTGGTCGCCCATGTCAAAGGCGAAAACGTCTTTGCCCGGTTGAAATATGAGTCCGGTGTCCACCGCGTGCAGCGCGTTCCGGTGACCGAATCCGGCGGGCGCATCCACACCTCTGCCGCCACGGTTGCGGTGCTGCCCGAGGCGGAGGATGTCGATCTGCGCATTGATCCGGCGGATCTGCGGATCGACACCATGCGCGCCTCCGGGGCCGGTGGCCAGCATGTGAACACCACCGATTCCGCTGTGCGGATCACCCATATTCCCACCGGTATTATTGTGGTCAGCTCCGAGAAATCGCAGCACCGCAACCGCGAGATCGCGATGCAGGTCATGCGCACGCGGCTTTACGATCTGGAGCGCCAGCGCATCGACAGTGAACGGTCCGCCGATCGCGCCAGTCAGGTCGGCTCTGGCGACCGGTCGGAGCGGATCCGTACCTACAACTTTCCGCAGGGCCGGATGTCGGATCATCGTATCAACCTGACGCTCTATAAGCTTGACCAGATCATGCAGGGCGATCTGGACGAGATCATCGACGCGCTGACAGCGGACGATCAGGCGCGGCTGCTGGCCGAGATGGGCCAATGAACGCGCCTCAGACAGCCGCTCAGGCGATGGCTGCCGCTGCGGCCCGGCTGCGCGCGGCCGGTGTGCCGGACCCGGCGCGTGATGCGCGGATCCTGCTGGCCCATGCCGCCCGGATCGAGGCCAGCCGCGTGACCCTGATCGCGCCCGAAGATCTGGCGCCTGAAATCGCCGAGCGCTATGAGCAGCTCATCGCCCTGCGCGCCATCCGGGTGCCGGTGTCTCAGCTGATTGGCGAGCGGGAGTTTTATGGCCGCCGCTTCAAGGTCTCCGGCGATGTGCTGGATCCGCGTCCTGAAACCGAAACCCTGATCGAGGCGGCGTTGGCCGAACCGTTCTCGCGGGTGCTGGACCTCGGCCTTGGATCGGGCTGCATTCTGGTCACCCTGCTGGCCGAGCAGCGTGCCGCGACCGGCGTTGGCGTCGATCTGAGCGAAGCTGCCTGCCTTCAGGCGAGCGCCAATGCGGTGCTGCACCGGGTTGAGGCGCGTGCCGAAATCCTGCAGTCGGACTGGTTTTCCGCCGTCGAGGGGAAGTTCGATCTGATTGTCTCCAACCCGCCCTATATCGCACTTGACGAAATGTCGGAGCTTTCGGATGAGGTGCGCGCCCATGAGCCGGAGATGGCGCTGACGGATGGCGGCGACGGGCTTGGCGCCTATCGGACCATCGCCGCCGATCTCGGCGATCATCTGGCCGCAGGGGGGCGGGTCTTTCTGGAGATCGGCCCGACGCAGGGTACGGCGGTCAGTGATCTTCTGCTGTCGGCCGGGTTGAAAGAGGTCCGCATCCTGCCGGATATGGATGGGCGCGACCGGGTGGTCTGTGGCCGCAGCTGTGGCCAAAACAGCTCCTAAACCCGTGAAAATGGCCTGAATTTGCAGTTTCGTAAGAAAAAGCACCGATAATCGCCTGGACCCCCTTGTCTGAAAGGGCGGAACATGATTACTCAAAGAAGTCGCTTTAGGGTGAGGTAAAGAATACCTCCCGGCGACATCAAGCCCAAAATGGTCGATGATCCGGCGCAGAGGCGCGCTGGTATGGATCCACGACAAATACAATCAAGGCTGACGTTAGGCATATGAGATCGTCCAAATCACGTTCGCGTTCCAAGTCGAACCGGAACCGCCCAGCAGGCGCAAATGTTGTCAACCGCGTGTTCGACAGCTCCGGCCCCGAAGGCAAGGTACGCGGAACGCCGCAACAGATCATCGACAAATACAATCAGCTGGCGCGCGATGCCCAGCTGAGCAATGATCGCGTTGCCACCGAGAATTTCCAACAGCATGCTGAGCATTACCTGCGTATGCTGAACGAAGCGCAACGCGAAATTGATGCGCGTCGCGAAGAGCAGGAACGCCAGAACCGCGAGCGTCAGGCTGAGCGGGACCGTGAACGCGCAGAACGTCTGGAGCGCCAGGAACGCGAGGCGGGCAGCCGCTCCGACGATCCGTCCGCCGCGCCCCAGCCCGACGTGATGGATCCGCGCGATGGCAATGGTGACAGTGGCCTGGTGGAAACACCCGAGAGCCGGGATCAGTCCGACAGCGACAGCGACAGCAAACCGGCAAAGCCAGCAGCGCGCAAACCGCGCAGCCGCAAGCCCAAAGCTGAGGGCGACAAGCCTGACAGCAGCTCGACCGATGAGGCAAACGCGGACGCGCCTAAGGCGGGCGCCGATGCCCCGGCAGCAGATGGGGCCGCGGCACCGGAACGCAAACCAGCACCTCGGCGCAAGCCCAAGCCGAAACCCACGGCTGAAGACGCTCCCGAAGCGGCCGAATGATCCGCAGACCGACCGTTCGACCGGATCGACGGATACAGGGATAGATAAAAAGCCCGGTCTCAGCTGAGACCGGGCTTTTCTCTTGTCGGTCACATTGCGGACAGCCTGGGATGGATGTTGTTGCCTGTCTGGCGTGGCTGGTCAGGATTCGTTCTTCAGGCTTCGCGCCAGCGCGCAGAAGGCTTCCAGCCCGACCTGTTCCGCCCGCTCGGTTGGTGGAATGCCCACCGCCACAAGGTGATCCTCAATATCGGGGCTCACGCTCTTGAGACTGGCGCGCAGCATCTTGCGGCGCTGGTTGAAGGCGGCGGCCACCACCTTATTCAGGGTGCCGGCATCTGCCGGATACCGGGGTGCCTCCAGCGCTTTCAGATGCACCACCGCGCTATGGACCTTGGGTGGCGGGCTGAAGGCCTCGGGCGGCAGCGACAGCACGATGCGGGCATCGGCGCGCCATTGCGCCAGCAGCGCCAGTCGTCCATAGGCCTTGCTGCCGGGCTGCGCGACGATCCGTTCGGCGACCTCGCGCTGGAACATCAGCGTCAGGCTCTGCCAGAAGGGCGGCCAGGCCTTTGGTGTCAGCCAGCGCACCAGCAGTTCGGTGCCGACGTTGTAGGGCAGGTTGGCGGCGATGCGGATCGGCGGTGTCAGATGGGTGAGCGGGTTCACCTCCAGCGCGTCACCTTCGATGACCTGCAACCGGCCCGGATAGGCCGCGGCCACCTCTGCGAGTGCGGGGATGCAGCGGCTGTCCTTCTCCACCGCCAGCACGCGCCGCGCGCCTTCGGCCAGCAGACCGCGGGTCAGACCGCCGGGACCGGGACCGATTTCCAGCACGTCGCATTCGCTGAGGTCGCCGGCCTGGCGGGCAATTTTTGCCGTCAGGTTCAGATCCAGAAGAAAATTCTGCCCCAGCGATTTGCGCGCCGAGAGCTGGTGGGTCTCGATCACCTCACGCAGGGGAGGAAGGGAGTCGATAGCGCTCATATCATCTGTACCTTGGGACGGGGCGCAGCGGCTGCGCCTTAGATTTTCATGCCTCCGGCGGGGATATTTCCGGCCAGAAGAAGTTTCAAGTGCTGCTGGCCGCGTTCGGGGTCCGGCGCTGCGCCATGGATTGCGCCAGCCGCAGCGCCTCGATCAGGCTGGAGGGGTTGGCGATCCCCTGACCGGCGATATCGCAGGCAGTGCCGTGATCCGGCGAGGTGCGGATGAACGGCAGCCCCAGCGTGACATTGACGCCGCGATCGAAATCGAGCGTCTTGATCGGGATCAGCGCCTGATCGTGATACATGCAGATCGCCGCGTCATAACGCGCGCGTGCAGCGGCATGGAACATCGTGTCGGCAGGGTGCGGCCCAGAGAGCGTATAGGCGCCGCCCTGCATATCGGCAATCAGCCCGCGCATCCAATCCAGCTCTTCGTGGCCCATGGCGCCATCTTCACCGGCGTGGGGGTTCAGCCCCGCAACTGCAATCCGGGGGTGGGCCAGGCCAAACTGGTCCCGCAGCCCCTGCGCGGTGATTTCAATCGTGCGGCGCAGGCCGTCGGCCGTCAGCTGCTGCGGGACCTGTGACAGGGGGATATGGATGGTGGCGGGCACCACCCGCAGCTCCGGGCTTGCCAACATCATGACGACATTTGGCGTGCCGCCCAGATGGGCGAGAAACTCGGTATGGCCGGGGTAGGCAAATGCGGCGCCGTCAATCAGCGCCTTCTTGTGGATCGGCGCGGTGCAGAGCGCGCTGGCCTCGCCGGATTGCACCAGCGCGACACCGGCCTCAATGGCGCGGATGACACCGGCGGCATTGTCGGGGTTGAGCTGTCCGGGCACGGTTGGGGCGGCAAAGTCGACCCGCAGCACAGGCATAGCGCTGGCACTGACATCGACGGCCTCAGCGGCATTGTCGATCTCTTGCCAGTCTGTTCCCGTGGGCAGGTGTCGCGGATCGCCCAGCCACAGGAACGGGCAACTGTCGCGCAAGTCCTGCCAGGCTTTGACCGCCAGTTCCGGGCCGATGCCCGCCGGTTCCCCACAGCTGAGCGCGATGGGCAAGGGGCGGGCAGGGCGGCTCATTCTCCGCTGATCCGCGCGTCGGCTTTCAGCTGTTCCAGAAGGCTGTCGGCAAAGGCGCCGAGCCGTTGCTGGGTCAGCGCATTGCCGACGCTTTCGCGGCTGGCTTCGGCGTTCACTTCAGCGGTGCGGCCACAGAGCATCAGCAGCATCAGGGTCTGGCCATTGTTGCGGGTCAGCGCCAGCGAGGTCTCATTAGGGTCGAGCTTGGCAAGTTCAATGGCGATATCCTGCGGGATCTCACCCGGCGCCAGGGTCTCGCGGTCCAGTACAGAGGGATCCTGACCCTTGGCCACACCATAGAGATCATCGCAGCTGTCAACCGCATTGACCACCTTGGTGCCAGCGGCCAGCGCCTCGGGGGTGCGGCCTCCGGGCAGATAGTAGGCCGCGTATTCGATGGCGGCGTAGCTGGGTGCGGCGCCGCTGGTTTCGCGCAGATCACGCAGCTGGAACAGGGCAACCGCGCCATCCAGCGGCAGCGGCGCAGTGACTTCACCGGGGCGCAGCGCCAGGACGACCTGTTGCAGCTGGGGGGGCAGGTTGGTCAGCGGCATCCAGGGCAGCCGTCCGCCGCTTTGCCGGGTGGCCGTGGCCGAATATTGCTGCGCGGCCTGCGAAAACGCGCCGGTGGTGGTGATCCGGCTGACCTGTTGGGCGATATCCTCGACCTGGGCGGCATTCTGCGCGTTGATCGGCATGATCAGCTCGGACAGGAGCACCTCGACACCACCGGAACCGGCAAGCCCCATGGCGCGGTCGATCTCTTCCTCGCTGGGGCGGGCCTGTGCCAGATAGCGAGCAGCAACATATTCGCGCCATGCGATGCCGACGCGGGTGAAATCGCGCAGGGTTTCAGGCGCCACGCCGTTCTGACCCAGCACATTCAGGAATTCCTGCAGGCTGAGATTGGCGCGGCCGGCCAGTTCGGTCATACCTGCGACAATTTCTTCTTCGGTCGGCTCGATCCCGGCCTGGGCCAGAACGTCGAGTTTCAACCGGTCCTCGATAAGGTCTTCGCGGGCTTTTTCCAGCGGATCGCCCGGATCGCGCAGCAGGGTCAGGAACCGGGCGCGCTGTTGCAGCTCGTAATTTGTGACCACTGCGTCATTCACCGTCACCGCCGGGGCAAACAGCCCCTGTGCCAGGGCGGCGGGGGCGGGGGCGAAGATCACCGCCGCTGCCAGCGCCACGGCTGTTGCGGTCTGGGTCAGTCGCTGAACGAAGGGGGCCGCATCTTGGGGCCGGAAACTCAGGTGTTTTTGCATGATCGCCTGTACTTCTTGCTGCCGCTGTCCACGGAAAACCCGTTTAACGCGATGGTAAAGCCGAAATCCGTTGTCGGCTCAACACTTGTTGTCGATGTATAGCGCCGGTTGACCGAAAGATCGACCGTCACGCATTCGTTGGAATAGACCAGCCCGAGGCCTGCGCGGGTGGCCCGGGCGTCAGAAATGTCGTAGCGCAGATTGGCGCTGGCGGTCCAGCCGGGGCTGACCTCATAGGCACCGTCGAACCAGAGTTCGGAGACCTCCTCGGCACGGCCTTCGGCGGGATCGGTGCCCAGCCACATATAGGTGCCAGTCAGGCGGCTGCGGTCCGTCATCCAGTCGCCGCGCACCTCCGCCTTGGAGAAGTTGAGTGAGCCGTTCAACAGGCCCCGCGTGGTGATCGCCAGATCGTCGTTCAGCTTCAGCTGTGCGGCCATCAGCAGGTCGGAGGAGGTGCCACCAAGGCCGGAGCTCTTGGTGAACCGACCATCGTCGCTGTCGCGGAACACCTGCCCGATGGTGGCAGAGGCCTGCCAGCCACTGGGCGAGAACCGCGCCCAGTTCAGCCCGAAAGCCACCGTCACCCCGTCCTCGCGCGCATCGGTGGCCGGAAATCGCGACAGATCCAGCAGGTTGCCCCGGTCGAACTCCACGAAATTGCTTTCGTCGTTGGGGACAGCGGTATCGCCGGTATCAGTCCAGCCGATTTGCAGGATCGGTTCCAGAAACTGCGTGGCGCCGGACTGCTCCCGCCGGGTCATCGGGAGGCGAAAGGTAAGCGCGCTGCGTGGGCTGAAGCGAGAGGTGTTATTGGTAAAGACATCGTCGTCATAGACCGCAAAGGCATCCGCCGCAGCGCCCAGCGACCAGTCCGCCACCAGCCCGTTGGCAAAGCGCCAGCTGCGGTGCCAGTCCACATCAAATGTCGCCCGGCCAATATCGCGGCCGCCCGGATCGGTCAGGTTGCCCCGGATGTCGGAGGTTCGGTTATGACCGTGGGTTTCCAGTGACAGGCGCAGCTCGCCACCGATCTGCGTCGGAAAAAACCGCCGTTCATAGTAGAGGTTGCCGACGGAGGAAGGGATCAGATCCTGATTTTCGCTATCTCGCAGTGTCTTGTAGGAAATGGCGCTGGCCCGGAACAGGCTGTCGCGCTCGACCTTGGTCACCACAACTTCGGAGCGGAGCCGGTCCAGATCACGCAGGCCGTAATCGACTAGATAGGCATCATCCGACACCGTCTTGAGATCGAACCGCAGTTTGAACGCATTGGGCAGGTCAAAGGTACCCTCGGCAAAGACATAGCCGCGATCCTCGCCCCGGTAGAGCTCATCCCGGGTATAGGCGCCGTTGATTTCGATCTCGCCACGGCGGAAGGCCTGACGATAGCGCATGTCCAGCGTCCGGGTGCGCGACGACAGATAGGGCGACAGCGTCAGGTCACGATGTGGGCCGATGGTCAGGAAATATGGCAGTTTCACCCCAGTGCCGAGGTTCGAGGTGGTGCGGATCGACGGAATCAGAAATCCATTGGCGCGCTCCAGCGTCGGGTCGGGGAGGCGGATGCCGGGGAAATAGAACACTGGCGTGTCCAAAATCCGCAGCTGGGCGTTCTCCAGATAGAGCTGGCGCTCCTGCTGATCATGGGTGATCCGCTCTGCCCGGATCTGCCAGAGCGGCGGCCGTCCGTCGGTGCAGACATGGCAGGAGGTGACGGCGGTTTTGTAAAGCTGCGTGTAGCGGCCGCCAACGCGGGTCATCTGTAGCGAGGCCAGTTGCAGCTGCTGCTGAAACACCATGCGCGCGCCCACCAGCAGGCCATTGCGCAGATCCCGGTCCAGCTCGGCAGCATCAGCCAGAATGGTGATATCGCCGCCTTCGTCGATGCGAATGGGGCCTTCAATCTGCAGGGCGCCTTGGGTCTGATCAAAAGTGACCTTCCGCGCGCGGAGCCTGACATCGCCTTGGAACGCTTCGACATTACCTTCGGCCACCAGGGTACGATCCGGGGTGATGAACAGCTGATCGGCCACAAGAATTGCGGGCGCATCAGCCGATTGCGCAGCGGCGCCGGGGCGGGCGCTCTGGGCATGGGCGACATCGCTCAGCGCCAGCTGGCCAACCGCCAGCCAGGGAAGAACCGTCGAGAGTAGCAGGGCGCGGCGCATGTTATCCGTCCTCGGCATGTAAGAGTAATCCCATCGTCAGCAGGATCGCCGCCACCGGCGGCGCCCAGCCGGCCAACGCCACGGGGATCTGGCCGTTTTCCCCCAGGATCTGGGCGAAATTGCGCAGAAAATAAAGTCCGAACCCCAGCAGCACCGCTGTCAGCACCGCCAGTCCGGTGCCGCCAAACCGCGTATGCCGCATGGTAAAGGCGGCGCCAACCAGCGCCATGGCGATCAGGAATAGCGGTCGGGCCAGTTCCACCTGCAACCAGACCTCATAGCGCTTGGTGGAGAACCCGGCCTCGGACAACTCGCGGATCGTAGCGGGCAGATCGTATACCGATATCCCGGTCGCAGTGCCCAGCGTGTCGCGAATCCGCTCCGATGTCAGCGTGGTCGAGAGGCGCAATGTCGGGTGCCGCTCGGCGTTGGTCTCGGGGTTCACACCCACGATGAGCGGCCAGACCTTGGCTTTGGTCAGCACCCAGTCGCCCCCATCCAGCGTTGCCTGTTCCGCAAGGGTCTGGCGGATCGGACGGCCTTCGGGGCCGTAAGAGAGGATCGTCACATCATGGAGCGTGATATCGCCGGTATCGCCGCTGTAACCGGTGGCGTGGATGACCGATTGCCCCAGCGCGCCGCCCTGCCGCAGCCACAGGCCCTCACCGGTCAGCGACAGCGCCGCCGGGCCGCCGTTGCGGTAGGTCTCCGCCAGATCGCGGTAGCGGTTGGAGGTCGCCGCCACGATCGGGTTCAACGTGCTGACAGCCAGCACCCCGATCAGCGCCGCCAGCAGCACCGGAGCCGCCAGCGCGCGGATGCCCGAGCGGCCAATGGCGCGGGTCACCACCAGCTCGCTGCTGCGCGCCAGCCCGATGAACAGCACGATGGTGGTGAGGATCATGATCAACGGCAGAAATTCACTCAGCGCCGCAGGGGTATTGAGCAGCGTCAGGCCGAACAGTTGGCCCAGCGAAAGGTCCTGCGCCTCAAACCGGCGGATCTGCTCATTCAGGTCGATCAACATCACAAGCGTTAATAGGACGCCGCAAATCACTGCAAACCATTGCAAAAAGCGGCGCGCGTAATACAGGTCCAGGGTCATGTGGCGCGCTCCCTGCGGGTTTGGCGGCTATGGCGCCGCCGCGCCAGCAGCGGTCCCAGCGGCTTGGCCGCCAATTGCAGAAACGCCAGCCCGACCAGCAGCCCGATCAGCGTCGGCAGGTAGATCAGCGGCCAGAGATCGGCGTTGTGCAGCACCGGCTCGGAGACCACGCCGCGCAGCCCTTCGACAAAGATCAGCAGCACAAAGGCAAGAAGCGCCTGCCGCCAGACCCCAAATCGCGAGAAACCGCCCAGCATCAGGGAGGCAAAGCCGATCAGCACCACGGCGACACAGACCAGGGCACGGGCAAACCGCAGGTGCAGCTCTTCTGCCAGCGCGCCGGCACTATAGGGACCATCGGCGATCAGATTCGGCATCTCGCGCAGCAGCTCCAGGCTGGGGATGGCGCGGATATTGCGGGTTTTTTCTTCAGCTTTGTTGGCAAGGCTGCTGATATCATAGGAGAAATCGGAAAAAATGGTAGAAGACAAGCGCCGGGTCTCAGCGTCGATACGCTGTGACATGCCATCGACCATCACCAGATGGGTTCTGTCGTCGTCGCGCACCAGATAGGCCTTGCCGCCGGTATAGGTGACGCTTTCTGCCGGGTTGCGGCGATCCGACAGGAACACGTCATTGAGCGTCCCATCGGGGTCAATCCGACCAATGTAGAAGGTGACGCCGCGCGCCGGATGCAGGAAATCGCCTTCGCTCAGCAGCTTGGCCGTCACGTTGCGGGCGACCTCGGATTCGCGCTGCTCCAGCGTCGCGATGGAGGCAGGCAGCAGAACATGGGTCAGGATCGACATCATCAGCACGGTGATCAGGCCAAAGGCCAGCGCCGGTTTCGCCATCTGCCAGGGGCTGGTGCCGGTGGCCCGCAGAACCGTCAGTTCGCTTTCGCTGTTGAGCCGGTTGGTCACCCAGACCGATGCGGCAAAGGCCGCAACCGGCAGCACCATACGCACCAGATTCGGCAGGGCAAGGGCGGTGAATTCCAGGAAAACCAAGGCCGACTGCCCGTCGCCGATCAGCCGGTCAAACAGCACCACCGCGCGGTTGATCCAGAATACGGCCACCAGAATCAAGGCAAAGAACCCAAAAAACAGCAGGTATTGGGACAGCACATATCTGTCGTATCGTGACACGCGATCCCCCCAGATCCTACTGCCCTTGTTTTGAGGAGACCTTAGAGGATTTGTTGGCCGGGGAAAACTGCATTCTGCGGACGCGCGACAGTCGGCCGGTGGCCGCCCGCTAGCGCGTTCGGCGCATCCTTCGACGGCGGTCAAACCATATCTGGCCCTAGTCATTGTCGCACAGGCAGGCTACCTGTTGGGGATTGAGGAATTGACCCTGACAGGAGCCCCGCACATGCGTCCGCTGACCCCTACACGTTTTGTCGAATTTGATCCCAAGACCCTCTCCGAGATTGAGGGCCGTGTGGTGGTTCAGATCACCCCGGAGGGGACATTGGGGCAGGCAGCGCGCACGGCAAACCGGCTGACCAAAGGGGCGCTGGCACGTCTTGTTGAAGCAAAGGGTTTTGAGAAGACCAAGGCGGGCGATGTGATTTCGCTGGCCTGGCCCGCTGGCATGAAAGCCGAGGCGCTGGATATTCTGGTCACCCCGCGCAAGATCAGCGCGATCGAGGCGCGCAAGGCCGGCGCCAAGCTGGCCGCGCGCAGCGATGGAAAATCGGTGACGGTGATGGCAGGCTCCATGCCACGCGCTGCGGATCTGGCGCTGGGGATGGCGCTGCGCGACTATCGCTTTGACGATCACAAGACCGGCGACAAGGCCCCCTCCGACGCTGAGGTGGTGATCGCCCATAAATCCCCCGCCGATGTCGAGGCCGCCTATGGCCCGCTGGCAGCCGTGGCCGAAGGTGTCCACATGACCCGCGATCTGGTCAATGAGCCTGCCAATGTGCTGACCACTACAGAATTTGCCAATCGGCTGGCGGAGATGGAAAGCCTCGGACTGAAGGTTGAGGTGCTCGACGAGGACCAGCTGGAAGAGCTGGGCATGCGGACGCTGCTCTGCGTGGGGCAGGGGTCCGACAGCCCGTCGAAAGTGGTGGTGATGCAGTGGAACGGCGGCGAAACCGATGCCGCACCGCTGGCGCTGGTGGGCAAGGGCGTGGTGTTTGACACTGGCGGCATCTCGCTGAAACCGGGCGCGGGCATGGAAGACATGACCATGGATATGGGCGGTGCAGGCGTTGTTGCGGGCACCATGCGGGCGCTGGCCCTGCGCAAGGCGAAAGCCAATGTGGTCGGTCTTGTCGGGCTGGTCGAGAACATGCCGTCTGGCAATGCGACCCGCCCGGGCGATGTCATCAGATCCATGAAGGGTGACACCGTCGAGGTGATCAATACCGACGCCGAGGGGCGCTTGGTTCTCTGCGACGTGATGTGGTACGCGCAGGAGCGCTTCAAACCGGTGGGCATGATCGACCTCGCCACCCTGACTGGCGCCATTATTATCGGCCTTGGCCATGAAAACGCGGGCGTCTTCTCCAATGACGACACCTTCTGCAACCGCTTCCTGAAAGCCGCCGAAGCCGAGGGCGAGGGCGCCTGGCGGATGCCTCTGGGCAAGGCCTATGACGACATGCTGAAATCGCGCATTGCCGACATGAAGAACATCGGTGGCCGCCCGGCCGGGTCGATCACCGCCGCGCAGTTCCTGCAACGTTTCGTCAAGGAAGACACCCCCTGGATCCATCTGGATATCGCAGGCGTCGCCTCGGTCAAGACAGACACCGACTACGCCCCCAAAGGCGCGACCGGCTGGGGCGTCATGGCGTTGAACCGGCTGGTGCAGAATATGTTCGAGACGGACTGAGACAGGCAGAGATACAGACCATGGGGGCGGCCTATTTCTACCATCTGACCCGGCGTTCGCTTGAAGAGACGCTGCCGGTCCTCCTCGACAAGGCGCTTGGCGCCGGGTGGCGCATTGTCGTGCGCGGGGTGGACCGGCAGCGGATCACGCAGCTGGACGAACGGCTATGGCTTGGGCCGGAGGATCAGTTTCTTCCGCATGGTATTCTCGGCGGCCCCCATGATGCGCTTCAGCCCGTTCTGCTCAGCCATGAGACGACGCCGGTGCCCGGTACCAGCTGCCTGATGGCGGTGGATGGCGCCGAGGTCACGGCGGAGGAGGTTGCCGCGCTGGAGCGGGTCTGCATTCTGTTTGACGGCACCAACCCGGACGCGGTGGCCCGCGCACGGGTGCAGTGGAAATCCCTCACCGATGCGGGATGCTCAGCGCAATATTGGTCCGAAGAGAGCGGGCGCTGGGAGAAAAAGGCCGAGAAAACCGCCTAGGTATCAACCCGCGAAGGGGGGGCGGCGCTGGCCTCAGCGCGTCAGGATCAGCGATCCGTTGCGGATCTCTATGCTGGACCAGCGTTGCAGGTAATCCATCCCCAGGAGCGACTGATCCATCTGCCCCTCGTTCACCGAAAGCGTGATATCGCGGTCAGTGATGCCGCCCAGCGACATGCTCTTGACCGTGGCCAGCGCAGTGCGCACCTCGCCATTGGCGGTGCGCGCCCGCCCCAGATAGGCAAGGCTTTCGGGATCAATGCCAACCCGTCGGGCATCTTCACCGTTCAGCACCACGGCGCTGGCGCCGGTATCGACCAGGAAGCGCACCGGCACCTCGTTGACATCGACGGTCAGATAATAATGCCCGTCGCGCGCACGCGGCACATCCACGCGCCCCTCGTCGCGCATCACCACCTGCTGCGGCTGCACCGTGCTGCGGATGTCCTCCCACAGGCCGTAACCGGCTATCACGCCAAGAAAGATGAACGCCCAGATCGCCAGCTGCTGCACGGTTTTGCCCAGCCCCTGCCGGTTCTGCACAAACACCCAGGAGCCAACCGCGACCAGCAGCAACACCAGATAGATCAATCGTGGAGTTTCGATGCCGTCCAACCTGTTTCTCCTGCCTTGCGCCGATCTCTCCCCTCAATATGGGGAGGCACCCGGAAAGTTTCGAGAGGCTCAGCCCCCGGCAAATCCAAAGGCCTGCAACCCGTCCAGCACGAATTGCACCGACAGCGCGGCCAGCAGCATCCCCAGCAGCCGTGTCACAACAGTAATGCCGGTCTTGCCCAGCAGCCGTTCAAACAGGCCGGAGAACAGGCACATCAGCAACAGGATGCTCAGCACTGCAAAGACCACCGCCATCACCATGGCAAATCCGGCAAACCCCGGCTGCTGACCGGTCAGCAGGATCACCGTGGCAATTGAGCCCGGCCCGGCAATCAGCGGGATCGCCAGTGGAAAGACCGAGGGATCGTCAAAGTCATCTTCCTCGCTGCGGTCCTCGCGCCGCTTGTTGCGACGTTCAAACAACATGTCGAGCGCGGTCAGGAACAGCAGAACGCCGCCGGCGATGCGAAAGGCGGCCATGGAAATCCCGGCAAACCCCAGCACCGCCTCGCCAAAGGCCGCAAACACCGCCAGCAGCACCGCAGCGGTGATGGTGGAGCGCAGGGCAATCGCCCGCCGCTGCGCTGGCGTCATGCCCTGGGTCAGCGCCAGAAAGATCGGCGTCAATCCAATCGGATCGACAATCACGAACAGCGTCACAAAGGAGGTGATCAAAAAGGCGGTATCGATCATAGCGCTTCTGCCTTTTCCAGTTTTTCAACCGCCTTCAGCCACAGATCCTCTGCCCGGTCCTGCGCCTCCATCACCTCGGCGTATTTGCGCTGCCAGACCAGCGCCTCATCCTTGCGATCTTCGTCATAGAGGGCAGGATCGGCCAGTTTCTTGGCCAGTTTGTCGCGCATTTCGCTGACCTTCTCCAGCCGTGCCTCGCCTTTGCGCACCTCGGCGCGCAGCGCCTGTAGCGCATCGCGCGACGGGCGTTTGGGCTTTTCCGCCTTGGCCTTGGATTTGCCCGCCGGTTTGTCCCGTGTAAGCAGCAGATCGCGGTAGGAGGGCAGATCGCCCTCATAGGGTTTCACCGTGCCGCCGGAGACCAGCCACAGCCGGTCGGCAACAAGGCTGAGCAGGTGCATATCGTGGCTGACCAGAATGACCGCGCCGGAATAGGCGGTCAGCGCCTCCACCAGCGCCTCGCGGCTTTCGATATCCAGGTGGTTGGTCGGCTCGTCGAGGATCAGCAGATGCGGCGCGGGCAGGGTGGCCAGCAGCAGCGACAGACGCGCCTTTTGCCCACCAGAGAGGCGCCCGACCTCGGTATCCGCCTGATCCGACCCGAGACCAAAGCCTGCCAGCCTTGCGCGCAGACGGGCCTGGCCCTCATTGGGGCGTTCGCGTTGCAGATGCTGCAACGGGGTTTCGTCAATATGCAGCTCATCGACCTGATGCTGGGCAAAGAAGCCGATCCGCAGCTTGCTGGACTGGGTCATCTTGCCCGTCATTACATCCAGCCGGCCCGACAGCATCTTGGAGAGGGTGGATTTGCCCTCACCGTTTTTGCCCAGAAGCGCAATGCGGTCGTCCTGATCAATCCGCAGGTCCAGCCGACTCAGGATCGTGGTGCCGTCATAGCCCACCGATGCGCCCTCGGTGGCGATGATCGGCGGCGACAGTTCTTCGGGTTCGGGAAAGGTGAAGACTGTGCGCGCGGCGTCTTCGGGCGCGCGGATGGTCTCCATCTTCTCCAGCATCTTGACGCGGCTCTGCGCCTGTTTGGCCTTGCTTGCCTTGGCCTTGAACCGGTCGACAAAGGCCTGCAAATGCGCCCGGCGGGCGTCCTGCTTCTTGGCCTGTGCCGCCTGATTGGCGCGGTTGGCAGCGCGCTGGCGGGCAAACTGATCATAGTTGCCGGAATAAAACGTCAGCCCGAGATCTTCGAGATGCAGGATGCCATTCACTGAGCGGTTCAGCAGCTCGCGGTCGTGGCTGATGATGATCACGGTGTGCGGATACTTGACCAGATAGGCCTCCAGCCACAGTGCGCCTTCCAGGTCCAGATAGTTGGTCGGCTCATCGAGCAGCAGCAGATCGGGCTGCGAAAACAGCACCGCCGCCAGCGCGACCCGCATCCGCCAGCCACCGGAGAAATCCGAACAGGGGCGCTGCTGCGCCTCATAGTCAAACCCCAGCCCCTTCAGGATCGAGGCGGCGCGCGCTTCGGCGGACCAGGCGTCGATATCGGCAAGGCGGGTCTGGATTTCGGCAATCCGGCCCGGATCCTGTGCGGTCTCGGCCTCCGCCAGCAGCTCGGCGCGCTCGGTATCGGCGGCCAGCACCGTATCGATCAGCGACACACCCGAGGCTGGCGCCTCCTGCGCGACACCGCCAATGCGCGACCGGCTGGGCAGCGAGATGCTGCCGGATTCCAGCGAGAGCTCATTGCGGATGAGGCGGAACAGGGTGGTCTTGCCGGTGCCGTTGCGGCCCACCAATCCGACCTTGTGGCCTGTGGGGATCGTGGCGCTGGCGCCATCGAACAATAGACGGCCTTCGACCGCATAGGAGATATCGCTGATACGTAACATGGCAGCGGTGTGACCCAGTGACCCGGTGCTGTCAATTGGCCTCGGGGCGTCCAATGGGCCAAAGCGTGCCGCGATGCGTCCGAACGGACATATATGTCGCGACTCTGGCCTGCTACTTTGGCGCGCCGATGGCCCGCACGGGGCAGCGGCAGTGCAACAACCCCCTTCCCATGGCGCGCAAGCCATGCTAGGCGGCGCGCGAAGTTTCCGGTCCCGGGAGGTCCATCCCGCGACCCAAATTGCAGGAGTATGCCAAATGGCTCTGGAACGTACCTTTTCGATCATCAAACCCGATGCAACCCGTCGCAACCTGACCGGCAAGATCAACGCGAAGTTCGAAGACGCAGGTCTGCGCATCGTCGCGCAGAAGCGCATCCACATGACCAAAGAGCAGGCCGGCGTGTTCTACGCTGTCCACGCTGAGCGTCCCTTCTACGACGAACTCTGCGAATTCATGTCCTCCGAGCCGGTTGTTGTGCAGGTTCTGGAAGGTGAAAACGCCATCGCGAAAAACCGCGAAATCATGGGCGCGACCAACCCCGCAGACGCGGCTCCCGGCACCATCCGCGCCGAATTCGCCGAATCCGTCGGCGAAAACTCCGTTCACGGGTCCGACGCACCGGAAACCGCAGCGGTTGAAATCGCCTATTTCTTCTCCGGTCTGGAGCTGGTCGGCTAAGCCACCGCTGTTTCAGCCTGACTAAAATTTGAAAAGGCCGCTCCGGATCATCCGGCGCGGCCTTTTTCTTGCGGTCACGGGTATCACATGGTCATGATGCCAGTAAGCGGCAGCGATCAGCCGTGGCGCGGCTCTGCGGCCGGGCGCGCGCGGCCCGCGTGCAGCCGACGCGGCAGATCACGGGCGGCCTTCAGTGTTCTGCGGGTTGGGGCGTTGATATGGTCGAACCCTCTGCGGGCCAGCCGTTTGGCCAGAGGCTCGCCCGCCATCGTCTTTTTTTCGAGATGCCGCCTCAGCAGGGCAACATTGCGCAGGTTGGCCTTCCAGCCGATGTCGAAAATGTCACCGATCAGGGGCACGGTGCCGATCAGCGCGTCGATGCCGATGTTGCCGACCATCCGCGCCAATGTCCCGGATGAGGCCCCCATGCGATAGCCCGAGAGCACGATATACCCCGCAGGCGCCAGCGCCAGCGCGTCGCCGACGCCGGGGACCAGCCCCAGAATACTGTCCCAGCCGATCCGCGTGCCGATCACCGGCAGGCGAAATGCGCGGTCCATCCCATGGGCCAGCCGCTCAAGCGATTGCAGGCGGTCTTCCTGCGGGATCTGCAGGTTAGGCATGCTGCGGCTCCCGCGCGATGACCCAGACGGCATGGACGATACCCGGAATGTAGCCAAGCAGGGTCAGCAGGATGTTCAGCCAGAAATGCTTGCCCAGACCGACCTGTAGAAAGACGCCCAGCGGGGGCAGGATGACGGCGGCGATGATACGGATAAGATCCATGAGAATTCTCCCGGATGTGCGGTTGCTGTTGCGAGGACAACGCGCATCATTCGGCAAATGTTCCCGGATTCAGCGCCGTTCGATCACGCCGATCTCGTCCAGCGCCCGCTCCAGAGCCGAGCGATTGGCATCGAAACTGCCCGCCTTCAGCGCATCGAACCGCTTGCGCAGCGCCGCCTTCTCCGCCCCCTTGCAGTCGTTCCAGGGCCGTCCCTGAAGCGCCATCACCAGAACATAATAGCCGATGAAATGCGGTCTGTTGCCAGCCTCCAGCAGGCGGGTGTAGGCGGCATCTGCCCCCAGGGCGCGCAGCGCCTCGGCCGAGGTGATCCCTGCCTTGCGACAGGCCTCTTCAAAGGCGGGGCCGAGATTGCGGATCGACGACACAGGGGTGGAGGCAGATGCGGACATATCGGGAACATACTCAAGGCATCTCTGCCTGTCACGACCGTATTTTAAGGAAATTTGAAACATTTCTATGATGAATTGTGCCAAGGCCCAACGCTAAGGTTGTGCGGGTACTATCCTTTTTCGCGCTTCAAAACGCCCACTGGATAGAAGATCGCAAGCACCGACTTCCCTAGTGTGAGATCAACACGCCATCCCTGGTTCAAGCCAGACACGCCACGATACGCCGAAAGGAATGCAGCATGATCTATCCCATCGTTCTCGCCGGAGCCACAGACGCCGATGTCACCAATGGCGCCGACATGGTGCCGATGCACTTTGAGGATGCTGCCGGTGTCCAAAGCCGCTTCCAGACCTTGCTGTCGGCCGTTGCCACTGCCGAGTTCCACGCCCCGACCGTGCTCACCTGCGGCGCTTTTGCCGAGGTGGCGGCCACCCAGATGGAGGCGATGAAGGTCGCGGGCCAGCTGCTGCTGGAGCCGGGCGCCACCAAAACCGCTGCCGGCACAATTGCAGCGCTGCACAGCCTGAAGGCGGCTGCCGACAGCCTGGTGCTGATCCTGCCTGCGGATCAGGATTTTGACGATGCGGATCAGCTTCAGGATGCTCTGGCTCAGGGGATGCAGGCGGCCCAGAACGGCGATATCGTGATGCTCGGCGTGCAGACCGATCGCGCCTGCCGCAGCCACGGCTATATCGAATGTGCACGCAGCCTCAACTCAGAAGGCGCCACCCCGGTCAGCAGCTTCCTCGATCAGCGCAACCCGGCCTTTGATGGCTGGCGTGATCAGCCTGCCGCCAAACTCTGGAGCACTGGTATCTATCTGGCGCGGCTCGACACTTTGATGGCCGCATACAAGAAACACGCCGCCCGCATTCTGATGCCCGCAAAGGCTGCCGCCACCCGCGGTATGAAAGTCGACGGGATCCTCGCGCTTGATGCCGACAGCTACCGTCGGGCCCGCAGCAGCACCTTCGAAAGCGCGATCCTGTGCCATGCCGCGCGCTTGTCCGTGGTCGAAATGGATGCAGGTTGGGACGAGATGTCGGCCTGGCAGGTGGAACCGGAAGTTGCCAGCGACGCCGAGTGGGAGGCTTGGTTGGCCGGCAGCGTCTCGGGCGAGGCGACCTGGTGCAAGACCATGCCGCACAGCCGCAAGGATGGCGCGCAGGGCCCCGCCGAGATGACCCAGACCGCAACCGGTGTCAGTGACGCTGCGAGCCTGGCCAGCTGGTACGCCGATCAGCTGAGCGAGGGCGCCTCCCGCAACAGCAGCGAAACCGAAACCGAGAGCTGGGGCCGCAGCGAGACCCTCGACACCGGCGCTCATCACATTGTCAAACATCTGACCGTCTTGCCGGGGCAGAGCCTGCCGCTGTCTGTTGCGACCCTTGGCACCTACTGGCGGGTGGTCGAAGGCTCCGCGATGGTGACCTCGGATGAGCGGGTGCGGATGGTCTGGCGTGATCAGAGCCTCACCAGCGGTGGCGAAATCCAGCGAATCGACAATATCGGTATCCGTCCGCTGCGCTTGGTCGAAGTGGCCCCGGCCCGCAGTGCCAAGATGTCGAAGCGCAAGTTTGTCCAGGTGGTTGCCTGACCCGATCAGAGCGGCGCGAAAACCTCTCGCCGGTCGCAATCCGCGGATAGCTAACCGCCGAACAGCAGGCCGCGACAGTCAGCGGCCCGCTGTCTGTGTCCAGCACCAGATTATCCGCCGTGCAGCCCGGGGACTGAGATTCGCATGGCCGCATCTTTCGGGCATAGGGCTTCTACCGCGTCGTGCTGACTGAGGAAGACCTGACCGCTCAGATGCGTCAGAAAATCGCCGCGCCGCAATCGGTCCATCACCGGTCCTTTGACCTCCGACAGATGCAGGGTGACCCCCATCTCCGACAGCCGGTGCATGATCTCCTCCAGCGAGTCCAGCGCGCTCAGGTCAATGTCATTGATCGCTGAGCATTGCAGCACCACATGGTCGATCTGCGGATCATCGGCGACCCGCCGGTGAATGCAGTCCTCCAGAAATCGCGCATTGGCGAAAAACAGGCTCTCATCCACCCGCAGCGTCAGCAGGCTGGGGTGGGTTTCCACCTCGTGACGCAGGACATTGCGGAAATGCTCGGTGCCCGGCACCCGCCCGACCTCGGCAATATGCGGGCGCGAGGATTTGTAAAGATGCAGCAGGATCGACAGCAGCACCCCGGCGGTGACCCCGGCCTCGACCCCCAGCAGCAGGGTCAGCGCGATGGTGGCCAGCACTGCGGCAAAATCCGCCTTCGAATAGGCCCAGCTCCGCCGCAGGATGGAGAAATCGACCAATCCAAGAACCGCCGTGATGATGGTCGCCGCCAGGGTCGCTTTTGGCAGGAAGTAGATCAGCGGTGTCAGCGCAACGGCGGCAATGGCCAGCCCGATGGCGGTAAACGCCCCCGCAGCCGGGGTTTCGGCGCCGGCATCAAAATTCACGACGGAGCGGGAAAATCCCCCCGTCACCGGGAAACCACCGGTAAAGGCCGCGCCGAGATTGGCGCTGCCAAGGCCGATCAGCTCCTGATCCGGGTCAATACGCTGGCGCCGTTTCGCCGCCAGGGTCTGCGCCACGGAGATGGATTCGACAAATCCAATGACCGAGATCAGCACCGCCGGCAGTATGAGCTGCGCCAGCAGCTCATACGACAGATCCGGCAGGGTGAAGGGCGGCAGCGCCTGTGGGACGGCCCCGACAATTCTGACCCCGCGCTCCGCCAGATCCAGCCCCCAGACCGCAAGCGTCGTGGCAATCACGGCGGCGACCGGTCCGGCCTTGGTCAGGAAGCCGGCCAGCGGTGCGCTGACCCCAAGCGCACGCAGGGCGGGGTTCAGCCCATGCCGGACCCAGACCAGAAACCCCGTCGCCCCAACCCCGATCAGTGCCGTCGGCCAGTTCAGCTCAGACAGGTTCTGTGCCAGCGACAGGAGCAGTTCGGGCAGCGTGTGCCCGTCGGCATTCACCCCCAGCACATGTTTGATCTGGCTGGTGGCGATCAACACGCCGGAGGCGGTGATAAAACCGGCAATCACCGGATGTGACAGGAAATTGGCCAGAAACCCAAGCCGCAGCAGCCCCATCGCCAACAGGATCGCGCCGGATAGCGCCGCCAGCGACAGTGCTGCAACCCCGTAGCCGATGCTGCCCTGCGCTGCGATCTCGCTCAGGCTGGCGGCCGTCATCAGCGAGACCACCGCCACAGGTCCGACGGCCAGCGCCCGGCTGGTGCCAAACACCGCATAAAGCAGGATCGGCACGATAGAGGCATATAGCCCGGCCTCGGGCGGCAATCCGGCCAGCAGGGCATAGGCCAGCGATTGCGGGATCAGCATGATCGTCACGATCACCGCAGCGATCAGATCATTGGTGAGGTTCAGGCGGCTATACGCCCGCCCCCAGGTCAGCAGCGGCACATAGCGGATCAGCAGAGGAGGCATTCAGGTCTTTCTTCGCGTGACACCGGACCGGGGGGCGGTTCGGTAGCGTTTGGCGGTCAGGGCGCTTGGCATGATGTTGAACAGTGATCACCACGTCGGGTCAAGGGCGCGCAGGACGCGACAGCGCCGCGCGCCGCAACCTGTCAGCGCCGACAGCTGCGCAGGCCAAGAATCGTATAGATCGGGCAGCTGCGCGTCAGCGCCACCAGCAGCATGACACTGCCAAGCGCCACCGACAGCAGTTTCGCCCAGCCTGCGGCAAAGATGGCATAATCACTGAGAAAGGGGGCGGCGATCAGCCCAACACCGAGCATCAGCCGAATGGCCCGGTCAAGCGTACCTATGTTTCTGGTCATCTGGTCACTCCTTTGCGATGTCTCCCACCAGAAAACGCCGGTTCTGCGCAGATGTCTGTGACTAAGTCACCCTTGCTGCGCGCCACCCGCAGCCAGCCGCTGCAATGCCGCGCGGTCGAGGATATCGACACGGCCGCGTGCCAGTTGCACCCAGCCGCGACGCTGGAACTCCTGGATCTGCCGCGAGACCACCTCGCGCGCGGTGCCCAGATCGACCGCCAGCTGTTGATGGGTCACGGCGAGGTGATCGCCAGCCGCGGCCAGATCCAGCAGCGCCTGTGCCAGTCGCACATCGACGCGCTGAAACGCGACCTCGTCGATCACCAGAAACAGATCGGTAATCCGTTTGGAGAAGGCCGAAAACACAAAGCTGCGAAAATCCGCAGAGGCGGCGACCAGGGCGTCAAACACTGCACGGGGCAGGATGGCTGCGGTTACTGCGGTTTCGGCAATACCCTCTGCTGCATAGTCCTCATAGGCCAGCAGGCAGGCGGTGGTCAGCACGCAGCTTTCGCCCGCGTTGATCCGATACAGCAGGATCTCGCGGCCCGTCTCGGAAACCTGCTGCACCCGTACGGTGCCATCCAGCAGGAACAGCATGTTTTCCGGGGATTTGCCGGGGCCAAAGATCACCGTGCCCCGGGGCAGGCTCAACTGAGACGACTGCGCGAGAATATGCGCCCTGGTCTCGTCATCCAGTCGGGCCAAGCCGGGAAAGCGCTCTATCCAGGGGGCCTGTGCCTCGGTCATATCTGCATCTCCGTTTCTGCCTGCGCCAATGTGCCGCCGCCCGCGCTCCGCAGGTCCGGTCTGGTGGGGGCGGGGGAACCGGCAGGTAAATCCGCCCCTGATGGTCCTGAACCCGCGCTTGCCGCGTGGCTGCGCGAGGCCTAGCATAGCGGAATAGGCTTGGAATAACTGAGACCTGTCGCCGCGCTGCGGCTTTCTGCCACCTGCAACTTCTCCACCACGTACTAACTTCTGTGCCAATGGATCGCTCGCTCCGGCACTGTCCGGCAGGCCAGACCGAGGCGGGCGGCGCAGTTTCTAGGAAAGTGACCAGATATGTTCGATGGGCTGACAGCCGAGACACTGGCACGCATGCAATTTGCGTTCACCGTCTCGTTTCACATCATCTTCCCGGCGTTTTCCATCGGGCTTGCCAGCTACCTCGCGGTGCTGAACGCGCTGTGGCTGCGGACCCGGGACGACACCTATTACACGCTGTTCGAATACTGGAAAAAGATCTTCGCCGTTGCCTTTGGCATGGGGGTCGTCTCGGGCATCGTGATGTCTTACCAGTTTGGCACCAACTGGTCGGTGTTCTCGGACAAGACCGGCCCGGTGCTCGGGCCGCTGATGGCCTATGAGGTGCTTTCGGCGTTTTTCCTGGAGGCCGGGTTTCTCGGGATCATGCTGTTTGGCCGTGCCCGCGTCGGCGATGGGCTGCATATGTTTGCAACCGCCATGGTGGCCTTTGGCACGCTGATGTCGGCCACCTGGATCCTGAGCGTGAACAGCTGGATGCAGACGCCGGCGGGCTATGCCATCAACGAGGTGGGCCAATTCGTACCGCAGGACTGGTGGCAGATCGTCTTCAATCCGTCCTTCCCCTATCGTCTGGTGCATATGGTGCTGGCGGCCTTCCTGACCACGGCACTGGTGGTGGGCGGTGTCGGCAGTCTGCACCTGTTGCGCGACAAGACCGATGTGGCGGCGCGGCGGATGTTCTCCATGGCGATGTGGATGCTGGTTCTGGTGGCGCCGATGCAGATCGTGGCCGGCGATATGCACGGGCTGAACACATTGGAACACCAGCCCGCCAAGGTGATGGCCATGGAAGGCCATTTTGACAGCCATCCCGACGGCGCCCCGCTCATCCTCTTTGGTCTGCCCAATGCCGAGACCAAGACAGTCGACTATGCCATTGAAATCCCCAAACTCTCCAGCCTGATCCTGAAACATGACCTGAACGCACCGCTGGCAGGGCTCGATACGATCCCCGATGAAGATGAGCCGCCGGTGGCCATCGTCTTCTGGAGCTTCCGGGTCATGGTCGGCCTTGGCTTTGCCATGCTCGGCCTTGCGCTCTGGTCGCTCTGGGGGCGTCTGCGCGGGCAGCTCTATGAAAACCGCGGGCTCCAGCGGGCCTCGATCCTGATGGCACCGATGGGCTTTGTTGCGGTTCTGGCCGGCTGGATCACCACAGAGGTCGGGCGGCAGCCCTTCACCGTCTACGGGCTACTGCGCACGTCCGACAGTCTGGCACCGGTGGCAGCGCCGGCAGTCGCCGCTTCACTCACGGCCTTCATCGTGGTCTATTTCTTCATCTTCGGCGCCGGAACTTTCTACATCCTGCGGATGATGAACAAAGTACCTGCCACCCGGAACTTGGGGCTGCGCGACGGGCCGATCCGGGCCGCAGGGATCACTCCGGCGCAGCAGGTCGATCCCGATGTCACCGATCAACCCACCCCACAAGGCAACTGACAAAGGTCCTCGCTATGCTGTTTGAACTCTCCTTTATCTGGGCCGGGATCATCGCCTTTGCGGTGCTGACCTATGTTGTGCTCGACGGGTTTGACCTTGGCGTCGGGATCCTGTTCCCCTTCGCCGGTTCCGAACGCGATCGGGCCACCATGATGAACTCCATCGCCCCGGTCTGGGATGGCAATGAAACCTGGCTGGTGCTGGGCGGCGGCGGGCTGTTTGCGGTGTTCCCGCTGGCCTATGCGGTGATCATGCCAGCGCTCTACATGCCGATCACCCTGATGTTGCTGGCGCTGGTGTTTCGCGGTGTCGCCTTTGAATACCGCTGGCGCACCACCCGCTGGCGTGGCGTCTGGGACGTCGCGTTCTTTGGCGGCTCTGTTGTGGCGGCGATCATGCAGGGCATCGCGCTGGGCGCCCTGGTACAGGGGATCGAGATCGAGGGCCGCGCCTACGCAGGCGGCTGGTGGGACTGGCTGACCCCGTTTTCGCTGATCACCGGCCTGGCAGTGCTGACCGGCTATGCGCTGCTTGGTGCGACCTGGCTCTACATGAAGACCGAGGGTGATCTACAGCATCAGATGCGCGGCTATACGCGCTGGCTCGGCGTCGTCACATTAGCGGCAATTGCGCTGGTCAGCCTGCTCACCCCGTTTCAGGACCCGGAGTATTTCCGCCGCTGGTTCAACCTGCCGGGCAGCCTGTTCAGCCTGTTGGTACCGGGGCTGGTTGTGGCGTGCAGCTACGCGCTGTTTCAGGGGCTGAAGGGCGCGCGCGACGCCCAGCCGTTTCTGGCAGCACTTGGGCTCTTTGTGCTGGGTTTCATCGGCATTGGCATCAGCTTCTACCCGTTCATCGTGCCGCCGGGTCTGACCATCGCCGAGGCCGCCGCCCCGGATGAAAGCCTGATGTTCACGCTGGTCGGCGCGGTGGTGCTGGTGCCTCTGATCCTGGCCTATACCGCCTATGCCTATTGGGTATTTCGCGGCAAGATCAACCCGGAGGAGGGCTATCATTGAGCACGTCCGAACAGCCTCCTGAGGGGTCAACCACACCCCGCGGCAGCGCCAGTCCCGAAGCAAAGGTCAGGCATCACCCGCTGGGGCGGCTGCTGTGGTTTGCGGTCATCTGGTGTGCCAGCGTCGGGGTGCTGGCCTGTGTCGCGGCGCTGATCCGCTGGGCCATCGTACCTTAGGCGCGCGCCGGTTTTCTGAGTGCAAAGGCCAGCCGCGATGCAGCCAGGTCACGTCAAGTGGTCGGCCACGTCATGTAATCGACCACCGCATAGGTGGCCACCGGCTGAGGTCGCAGCTGTACCGGGGCCGTCGCAGGCGCCTACTCGCAGGATGGGCGCCGCAACAAGTGGCAGCTGCCGAAGGCGGCTTTCCACCTCCTGGCAGATCGGGCGGACACGATTCGTCGCATCGGTTTCGGGATCAACAGCCCTGCGACACAGACCTACGGCTCAGACCCGGACACCGATCCATAGCCGGACACCGATCCAGCTCCGACATAGACGCGGACCCAGACACAGCTCTGCACGCCTGCGGCGTCTCACGACAGGCCGACCTCGCTGGGCAGAGCCAACAGTTTTCACCGAATACGTTTCACCAACCACAGGCCCCACCCATCGCAGCCCCTTCAAGATGGATCCAGCGGTCATGCCCACATAAAGGCGCAGTCATTTGTGGCGCCGAGAGCTGCCCGTCAACGCAGCCCTTAGAACAGGCCTGCTTCCTTCGCGGTGAGAGCGGCCTGGGTGCGGTTCTTGGCCTCCAGCTTGCGGCACAGCGTGCGCACATGCAGCTTGATCGTCACCTCCTGCAACTCAAGCTCGCGGGCGATTTCCTTGTTCGACAGGCCGCGGCACAGCCCGTCCAGAACCTCGATCTCGCGCGGGCTGAGTTTTTCGGCAAGCGGATGGGCAGGGGCCTCGGCCTCCTTGCGCATCAATTCAACGGGCACATAGATTTCGCCGGCACTCATGAAGCGGACCGCGTTCAGCAGCGATTGGGCGCCCATGGTTTTGGGAATGAAGCCAATCGCCCCGGCATCCAGAGCCTCCTGAGCAGTCCGGGTCGGCGCGCTGCCGGAGATGATCGCAACCCCCTTGCCGCCATTGGCCTTCAGCGCCGTTCCCAAACCATCCAGCCCCTGCATTCCTGGCATATTGTAATCCAGCAGGACCAGATCATAGGGGCCGTTCTCTTCGATCTCGCTCAGCGCGCCAGGCAGATCGACGGTCGAGGTTACTGCCGCGCCGCCTTCTGATGTCAGATAAGCGGAAATGGTTTCACGCACCATGTCGTGGTCGTCCGCCAATAGAATACGCATGTAAGCTCCTGCAAAGTACCGGCCTGAACGTCAGCATACCCTCAATTTGGTTGATAAAAAGTCAATTCCACGCAACCGCAGCGCGTGCAGGGGCGCCTTTTGATGTTACCCGGACTTTGTACAGGCAGGTATTCCCCGCATCATTGCGGCCGTCGAGGCATAAAATCGGCCGGAATTGCCAAAAAAATGCAGCGCTGGTTACGAATCCTATACCAAAGAATAGCAGTCTATCCGCAGGAACAGATGCTCTGGACGGCGGTTTGTGACAGGTTCGACCCAGATCAAGAATGTGCATCACCCGGTAGCGGGGCCGCAATCGGCGGAATGGCACAGGCAAAAGGATAGACGCGATGAAATACTGGCACCTCCACATTGTAGCCCTGCTTGCAGCGGTCACATTGCTCTGCGGTCTGGCCCCTCAGGACGCCCGGGCGTCCCAATCCGGCGAGACGGTTCTGACCGTTGCCGTCAAACCCCAGAACGGCGGCGATACGCAGCAGTTCGTATTCTCGATGGATGAACTGCGCAGCCTGCCGGTCGCCCAGTTCGATACCCGTACCATCTGGACCTCCGGCGAACAGGCCTTTACCGGTGTCAGCCTGGCTGCGTTGCTGGCCCATGTCGGTGTGGATCAACATCAGGCCGGTGTCGTCGTGGCACGGGCAATCAACGATTATGCCGTGGAGATTCCGGTTTCAGACGCCACCAATGGCGGGCCAATGGTCGCCTACGAGCGCAATGGCGCAACAATGTCGGTCCGCGACAAGGGCCCGTTGTGGATTGTCTACCCCTACGACAGCGATCCGACCTACCGTACTGAGGCGGTTTATTCCCGCAGCATCTGGCAGCTTGAGGAGATCACGATAGGCGAATGACCCGAACAGGCATAGGCACAGGTCTTTCATAGGTGCGGCTCAGGGAAAACCCTCTGCTGTCGCGCAGCGTCCTCATCACCGTGGGCTTGGTTCTCGCCTTGCTCGCGGTGCAGTCCGTTCGGCTGGGGCGCGAGGTGCTGGTGCGTCTGGATGGCCTGTCAACCGCCGCCACCGACAGCCTGCAATGGACCCTGTCACAGGCCGAAATCGAACAGCTGAAACTGGAAAACGCGGTGCTCTCCGCCCGGAGTGAGCAGGATCTGTCTCAGGTCCGCCGCGAATTCGACATCCTCTACAGCCGGGTCGCCACCATCCGCGAAAGCCGCACCTTCAAACCGGTGCGGGACGAACCCGAAAACGCCCGGGTTCTGGCGCGGGTCATGTCGCGGATCGACCGGCTGATCACCTATATCGACGGCCCGGATGAGGCGCTCCTGTTCGGGCTGCCCCAGGTGCGGGACATGCTGCGGGACAATCGCGCCGATCTGCGTGTTCTGGCGCTGGCCGGGTTGACGGAACATGCCCGCACAACCGAGGAAAAACGCCTCAACCTCTTTGCGATCCTGTCACGGCTGGCGTGGGTGGTCCTCGCGCTCTGTGTGGCGCTGGGGCTGACGGCATTGATGATGGGACGGCTTTACCAGCGCGGCAAGCGGCTGGCGGAGCGCACACGCTTTGCCGTCAGCCGGATGCGCGCCATGATCACATCATCGCTGGATGCCATTCTGGTGGTTGGTGACGACGGGCGCATTCAGGAGGTCAACGGCGCCGCCGAGACGATCTTTGGCTATTCGCGGGGCGAGGCTACGGGCGCCGATATGGCGGATCTGATTGTCCCCGATCACCTGCGCGACGCCCATGAGCAGGGCATGCAGGCCTATCGGTCCGGGGCGACGCCCAAGGTCATCGGGCAGGGGCGTATCCAGCTGGAAGCAAAGCGTAAATCCGGCGAGGTCTTTCCGGTGGAGCTGTCGATTACGGCCAGCCAGTCGGCAGAAGAAACCGTCTTTGTCAGCTACCTGCGCGATATTTCTGACCGCATCGCTGCGGAGGAGGCGCTGACGCGCGCCCGCGATGAGGCGCTGGCCGGTGAACGGGCAAAGGCGGATCTCCTCACGGTGATGAGCCACGAAATGCGGACGCCGCTTACCGGTGTTCTGGGCGCGGTTGAGCTGCTGGACGGCACGCCGCTCACCGCTGATCAGCGTGAATACCTGTCGGCGATCCGCGACTCCGGCGATCGCCTGATGGCCCATGTCAACGACGTCCTGCAGCTGTCACACCTGGAAACCGGCGTCGAATATGAACATCAGCGCATCTTCGATCTTTGCGATCTGGTGCAGGAACTGGTCGATTCCCATCAGGCCGTGGCGCGCCGCGGCCGCAACGATCTCAGCCTGCATTGCAGCCTTGGCCCCTGTGACGAAGTCCTCGGCCGCCCCGTCGCTCTGAAGAAGGTGCTGGTCAACCTTGTTGAAAACGCGTTGCAGTTCACCACCGATGGCGCGGTGTCAATCGACGTGCTGCGGGTGAGGGGCAGCGATACCGTGGAGATCTGCATTGCCGACACCGGGGCCGGCATCGCTGAGCATGATCTGGACCGGATCTTTGAAGATTTCATCCGGCTGGACGCCAGCTATGCGCGCAGCAGCGAAGGCACCGGTCTGGGTCTTGCGATCACCCGTCGTATCGTGGTGTCGATGGGGGGCGAGATCACCTGCGAAAGTGAGCTGGGGGAGGGCAGCCTGTTCACCATTTCGCTGCCACTGCCGGCCTCGGACGGGCGCGGGCGGATCGGTCAGGCGACCCCCGATACGCCGCTGATTGCGAATGCGGCACAGACGTCTCCGCAGCCCGGCGATACAGCCGCGGATGAGGCACAGTGCGCGCGGATCCTTGTGGTCGAAGACAATGAAATCAATCGCATTCTTGTCGAACGGATGCTGATCACGCTTGGGCATGAGGTGGTGCTGGCTGAGGGGGGCGCCGAAGGGGTGGAGGCCGCACGGCGCGAGGATTTTGATCTGATCCTGATGGACATCAGCATGCCTGAAGTAGACGGGATCGAGGCCACCCGCCGCATCCGCGCCGAGGCGCTGGCGGAGGGCACGCAGATTGTCGCGCTGACGGCCCATGTCGGGCAGCAGGATCACGCACGGATCCTGGCAGGCGGGCTTGCCGAAGTGGTCACCAAGCCGGTGAGCAAGCAGGCATTGGCAGAGGTGATTTCACGCCGCGCCAGAATGCAACGCAGCGCCGCAAAAGAGGTCGCCGGACAGCCGCCCGCACAGCTGCCTGCCGCGCCTCCCAGCCAAATGCCCATGGCGCAGCCTGCACCGCAGCCAGCCGAGGGGCAATCGGACATAACGCAATTTTTTCATGCGCTTGGTGCTGAACGTGGGGCGCAGTTCCTGCACGGCTACAGTGACGAGGTCGATCAGTTCCTGACCGATCTGCGCGCGGCAGATGAGCTGGGGCAGGCGCACCGGCAGGAGGCACACAGGCTCGCTGGTTCCGCCGCGGTGCTGGGCTTTACCGCGCTGCGGGAGGCCCTGCTGACGCTTGAACATTCGGAGATGGACGCCATGCCCGATCTGATGCCCCTCATGGCCGAGTGGGAACAGGCGAGTGCGGAAATCGGTGGATATCTTCCCGGCAAGGCGGCCGGCTGAGCAGCCGCGTGCAAAAGCAAAAACGGCGCGCCGCTGACCCAGAATGGGCATTGGCGCGCCAAGACATGTAACACCGGCTATCAGGTCATGAGATGCCGACCCATGCGGGGCTAAAACCGGCGGCATTTGGCCAGACGGCGTTTAGACCGGCGGCTTACCCTTGAGTGCGCGCATGACCATGGCCACGACGAACAGCACCAGGAATATGAAGAACAGGATCTTGGCGATGCCTGCCGATGCCCCGGCGATGCCGCCAAATCCGAGTAGGGCCGCGATCAGCGCCACGACCAGAAATGTAATTGCCCAACCAAGCATTCTCTCTCTCCTCCAAAAGGTTAGTCCACGATCCGCAGATGAGGAGACAACGTTTCAGCTTGCGAATTGTTCCCGGCAGGTTTCCTGGCCCCCTTGCGCCGCGGCGTCAGCCAGCTCTTGATCATTGACGCCGAAAACGGGCGAAACAGCACGGGCCAGGGGTAGGTGCCTATGTCGGCAAGCTCCAGTTCAGCCTCAGCCCGGGTGCCCATCAGAACCAATGTGCCAGACCGCGCCGCAATGATCTCGTCCAGTTTCAGCTGGTCGATCTGTGCACTGCCGACCTCGGCAAAGACCACGGCCAGAGTGTTGCTCTTGCAGATATCCGGCATGGCCGCGTCGATCGACGGATGGCACAGCACCTCGGCGTTGGTCTCGCATTCATGAATTGTATCTGAGATATCGCAGGTGGTCAGATGATCCTGTGTTGCAATGATATAAATTGGGGTTTCCGCAGCGGTCGTATTGACCGGAACATCGTCTTGCATAAGCTGATAGACCTTCGTTTCGTGCATTCTGCGCCGAATTCAGCCTGCTCGCATTAATCTGTGACATACCATTTAGGGAATAATCCAGTGTCGACCACCGATTGCAAAGATTGTCCCCTGCGGCATCGTGATGTGTTCACGCCGATGACGGAGCAGGAGCTGGCGTTTACCCAAGGGTTCAAGACCGGCGAACTGGTTGTCGATCCGGGCACCACGATCCTGCTGGAAGGGTCAAACAGCCCGCAGCTCTACACCGTGCTAAAAGGGATGGGGACCCGCTACACCACGTTGGAGAATGGCCGTCGGCAGGTGATAAACTTTATTTTTCCTGGTGATTTCATCGGTTTGCAGGCCGGTCTTATGGGGGAGATGAAACATTCGGTCGAGGCCACAACAGCAATGACGCTCTGCGTGTTTCGCCGGTCCGAGACCTTTCGCCTGTTTGAACAGAACCCGGCGCGGGCCTATGATCTGACCTGGATCGCCGCCGTGGAGGAGCATTTCCTCGGCGAGACCATCGCTTCGCTCGGGCAGCGCGACGCTTCGCAGCGGATTGCCTGGGCGCTGGTGAAAATCTACCTGCGGCTGCGCGCTGTCGGTCTTGAGGTCGGCAATACGGTTCCGCTGGCCTATCGTCAGCAGGATCTGGCGGATGCCCTTGGTCTGTCGCTGGTCCACACCAACAAGCGGCTTAAGGTGCTGCGGGATGCGGGCCTTGCCGAATGGCAGAACGGGCTCTTGTCGATCACGGATCTTCAGGCGCTGGCAGACCTGGCGCTTGTCGATCTGGAAAAACCCGAAACGCGCCCGCTGATCTGACCGATCAGCCGCCTGGACGCAGGCAGGGTGCGGCGCCTACAGCGACCGCAGCAGCTTTCGAACCCTGCCTGCCATTCTCCCGATCAGAAGATGAAGTCTTCTTCCTCAAGCTCCTGATCGGACTGGATCGTCACCAGTCTGGTTCCCTCATCAAGCTCAATATTGAAACTGGTCTGCCCGTCGGAATGGCTCAAGGCTGCCATCAGGGCTTGGGGATCGGCGAAGAAAGAAGTCAGAGCAGAGACATCAATCTGATCAGCGTCGCCGTTTTGCCCAAAGTCGGTGATCTGCACTGACCCGGTATCCGCCGTCACGGCAAAGACGTCGTTCCCAGCGCCGCCGGTCAGAACATCGTCACCCGCGCGGCCATTGAGGATATCATCGCCGTCGCCGCCATTCAGGTAGTTGTCCGCATCGTCGCCACGCAATGTGTCATCGGCGGTGCCGCCCAGAATGTTTTCAATGCGGGTGTAGCTGTTGTGGTACTGATCCGTTCCCGTGTTGAGATCAATGTTGAAGCCATAGCCGCGAACATCTGAATTCGCGATGTCATAGGTATCGCTCCCCGCGCCACCATCAAACACGTCGCCGGTTCCGTCGTCAAAACCCGCGCGCAACGTGTCGTTGCCGTGGCCGCCCCGCAGGATGTCCTTGCCGTTGCCTCCGTCGAGCACATCAGCGCCATACCGCCCGGAAAGCGTGTCATTGCCATTGCCGCCATGCAGATAGTTGCGCGAGCCGTTGCCAAGCAACCGATCATTCGTATCGCTGCCCAGAATGTTCTCGATACCCGAGTAGGTATTGCCGTATTGATCCGTGCCATCCCGGAGATCGATATTGAACCCATAAACGCTGACATCGGAATTTGCGATGTCATAGGTATCTCTGCCCGCGCCACCGATAAAGACATCGCCGGTGCCATCGTCAAAACCGGCACGCAGGGTGTCATCGCCAGTGCCGCCGTCCAGGGTATCCTTGCCGCCCTGGCCGTCCAGCAGATCATCGCCCGCCCCTCCGGAAAGCAGATCATTGTCATTGCCGCCGATCAGGATATCTGCACCATCGCCGCCGGCGCCGGGCACCCAGTCATCAATCTGCGTGGTCAGGCTGCCATCCGGGTCAGCCACCGGCAGCTGCGTCGGCAGGTCGGCTGCAAAAGACGCGAAGTTCGGCAGCCAATGGCCAGGCCCGATGTTGGCGCCCATTTCCGCAGCATAAGTTTCGGTCCATTCCACAACATTCGAATAGGCATGATAAAAGGCCGGGTTCTCTGTTTCGGCAAACATCGCCCAATAGCCATAGGCCGAAGAGATCGCGATACCAGCCGAATGCGAAAACCCGACCCCCGCATCCAGACGTGCACCTTCGGTATCCAGCAGGTCTTCAAGCGAACCATCGGTGACGCTCTGCAACATCTGGGCATGGATGTCGTCAAACAGCGCCGTATCTGTTTCTCCCGCAATCACATGGGCATAGGCCGAGAGCGAAAGCGACGAAAAGAAATCGCCCTCATCAATTTCCGTCTCCCCGGATACATTCGTATCCGACTGAATTTGCTCAAACATCTGCATGTAACGCGCTTCAGCCGGCGCATCGTTCTGATGCTGGGCGTATTGGATCAGATTTGCGATCTGCCAGTTTGCATCACCGTAGGAGCCCGTACCCGCATCGGAAGTTCCGGCTTCAATGCGTTGGGACAGACGGGCCTCCAGTTCGGCGGCAAAATGATCACCGGCAGGTGCCAGGTTGTCGATGCCATTGTCCTGAAGCTTGGTGTCGAGTTTCAGCAGCCACGCCCAGCCATAAGGGTCGTTATGGGTGAGGTCGATTTCGCCCTGTACGTCCTCGGCGGAAAAACGGTCATCGGCAAAGGCCTGCAACCCGGCTTGATCACCTGTGGCCTCATAGGCCGCAACATTGGCCAGATGGGCATGCACGCTGGAATGCCAGTCAACCGAGCCATTGAAAATCGGCGCTGTGGCATGACCCCGTGCGTCAAGATACCGGTCGGCCAACGCATCAAAGGTGGTCAACAGCTCATCATCGGCATCGCCATTGAGGTAATCCGTCTCCAGCACTGGATCACCCGGGTCGGTAACACCGTCGTCAGGATCGGAGGTGTCTCCTCCGACTTCCTGCCAGATGGCACCGGTTTCGCTGACAACCAGTTCCAGGTCCTGCTGGCTGACTTCGGCACCATTCGGATCAGTCCCGATGACGGAGATTTCATAGATATGGTCCCGGTCCAGATCCCAGACCTCTTCGTAATTTGGCGTGAACCAGCTCTGATAGGAGACATCGCCGCTGTCAGGATCAACCAGGAATATCGCGGCGTCGTGCCCCGTCAGCGTGTAGGTTACACCGGCAGCGTTTTCCCCCTCCCAGACGCCTGCACCGGGGTCTTGCTGATCCGAGCCGCCGTTGCCAGGATTGGGGATGTCGCCAGTGGCGTCCTGCCAGGTGGCACCGGTTTCGCTGACAACCAGTTCCAGATTCTGCTGGCTGACTTCGGCACCATTCGCATCGGTCCCGATGACAGAGATTTCATAGATATGGTCCCGGTCCAGGTCCCAGACCTCTTCGTAATTTGGCGTGAACCAATCCTGATAGGAGACATCGCCAGTGTCAGGATCAACCACGAATATCGCAGCGTCCTGCCCGGCCAGCGTATAGGTGACGCCAGTTCCGCCAGTTCCGCCTGTGCCTGTGCCTGTGTCGACATCAGGCGGAGGTGTGTCGGGGCCTGTGCCACCGCTGCCGGTATCACCGCCGCCGAATTCGGTCGGACCTTCGCCGGTGTCGGTACCGGTCAAGGCGCCAGACAGCCCAAGATCCGCCGCTGTCAGGGGTGTTTCATGCTGGATCGTGATCACGAGCTCCCCACCGGTGACATTGAGGTTCAACGTGGTCTGATAGGGGCCGAAGGTCATGCCGGACGACACCGCCTCCGCTGAACCATAGCCAGTCAGCTCCGACAGATCGATCATATCCGCAGCGCCATTTGCGCCGAAATCGGTGATCAACAGGCGGCCCGGCACGTCTTGGATCAGAAAGATATCGTCGCCATCCCCGCCGGAAATTGTATCGCTGTCGCCGCCACCGGAAAGCAGGTCATTGCCGCTGCCGCCGCTCAGCAGGTCATCACCGCTGCCGCCCAGCAGCGTGTCGTTGCCAACACCTGCGGTCATCGTGTCGCTGCCCGAGCCGCCTTCTGCATAAAACGACGAACCGGCCAGGGCGCCATCGACAATATCATCGCCCGCATCCATGAAAATCCGGTCGGAGTCTTCGAACGTACCGATGAACGCGATGTCGTTTCCGTTCCCGCCATGGATCTCATCATTGCCCTGGCTGCCGGCCAGCACGTCATTGCCGTCGCCGCCATAGACAGTGTCGGTGCCAATGCTGCCAATCAGATGGTCGTCACCACTGCGCCCAAAGATAAGATCATCACCGTCGCGGCCAAAAACATGGTCATTGCCCGCGCCTGTGTCGATCACATCATTGCCGTATAGCCCCTCGATTTCGTCATCGCCGTCACCGCCTATGAGGGTATCGTCGCCGTGCCCCCCCCGCAGCGTGTCATTCCCGCTGCCGCCGACAAGTGAATCATTGCCCGCATCTCCGATCAGGCTGTCGTCGCCCCCCAGCCCAACGAGCGTATCCGCGCCCGCCGTGCCCATGATCGTGTCTGCGTTGACTGTTCCTCTGACGGGGTTCACCGGATTTACTGGCATCATCTTTCCTTCGCACAACGGAAATCGTGAATTAACGGATTTCAAATCGTCTAGCACGAAAGCAGGTCATCAATAGATTTATGGAGAAAATCGGGCCAAATTGCCCGGAAATGGTTAATAATGATGGTCAATGTTTAGCTAAATTTTTCTAGAAAACCCGGACTGTTTCCAGAACGCGCCCAATCCATTTGATCGGCCCCAGCTGATCAGTCCGCTATCGTCGTCAGGGGCAGAACAGATGGGGGCATTGGCTTAGCAGCGCTTGCAGGCGGGTGCTGGAACTTGGGGTTGAAACAGTGCTACACGGCGCCGTCGGTGCTACAGTCTGTAGCGCCGCACCCGATAACGGGGCTGAATCGGGCCAGATCGAGGGAAACGGTGACAATGGAAAACTCGAAAAACCAAGAAGAAAAAAGGTTTTCCGAAGTTCGGAACGCGGCGCGTCTTTCCGTGGCTCCCATGATGGACTGGACCGACCGCCATTGCCGGTATCTGCACCGGCTGCTGAGCCGTGAGGCGCTGCTTTATACCGAGATGGTAACGGCACCTGCCTTGGTGCGGGGCGGGGCGTTGCATCTATTGGACTTCAGTGCCGAAGAGCATCCGGTGGCGCTGCAACTGGGCGGCTCTGACCCGGAGGAGCTGGCGCAGGCTGCCGTGTTCGGCGCCGAGGCGGGCTATGATGAGATCAATCTCAACTGTGGCTGCCCGAGCGACCGGGTGCAGTCGGGGGCCTTTGGCGCCGTGCTGATGAAAACGCCGGATCTGGTGGCCGATTGTGTTGCTGCGATGCGGGCAAAGGTCGATGTCGAGGTGACGGTGAAATGCCGCATTGGCGTTGATGACCAGGACCCGAAGGAGGTGCTGCCTGCCTTTCTTGAACGGATCGCGGCGGCGGGCTGCGAGCGGGTGACGATCCACGCGCGCAAAGCCTGGTTGAAGGGGCTGAGCCCCAAGGAAAACCGCGATATCCCGCCCCTCGACTACGAGATCGTGCATCAGATGAAGGCGGAATTCCCGCAGCTGCATATCTCGCTCAACGGAGGGGTCGCACGGCTGGAGGATGCGCTCCTGCATCTGGAACGGGGCCTTGACGGCGTCATGATCGGTCGCGCCGCCTATCATCAGCCCAGCGATATCCTGTCACAGGCGGATCCGCTCATTTTTGGCAGCGGCAGCGGAACCGATCCGGTCGCGGTTGTCGGGCAGATGCTGGGGTATATCGACGATCAGATGGCGCAAGGTGCGCGGTTGCATCAGATCACCCGGCATATGCTGGGGCTGTTTGCAGGCCGTCCGGGGGCGCGCAATTGGCGGCGGGTTCTGTCCGAAGGCGCCAGCCGGCCGGGCGCGGATACAAGGTTGGTGGAGACCGCCCTGGAGCAGGTGACAGGCCTCGCGGCCTGATCCACCGGCGCAGCCCTGCGACCACGGGTCACCGCCATTGGCTGCTAAGCCGCACGAATTCCTGAGACAATTTTTGCCCGCCCATGCTAGGGGATGGGAATGTCAGCGCAAGACAGCCGCCCATATCCGCTGCGGATGGGGGCGGTCTGCGGCCGCTGATCCGGGTAAGAGGAGAGCCGCCGATGTCAGCCCTGACAACCAGTCTTGTGACCACTGCCACCCTCTGGCCCGAGCCTGCCGTGCTGGCGCAGATGGCCGGTCTCTTGATCGTGACAGGCGCGGTGGCCGGGGTTCTGGCGGGCCTGCTGGGGGTTGGTGGCGGCATCGTTCTGGTGCCTGCGTTTTTCTACGTGTTTCAGACGCTGGGCTATGGGGGCGACCAGCTGATGCAGATGTGTCTGGCAACGTCTCTGGCGACGATCATCGTGACCTCTCTGCGCTCGGTGATGAGCCACAACAAGAAGGGTGCCGTGGATTGGGACATCCTGCGCGGCTGGGGGCCCGGAATTGCCATCGGCGCCATCGTCGGCGTCACCGTTGCGGCCTCTTTGCGGTCAACCACATTGCAGGCGCTGTTTGGCGTGCTGGCGCTGGTGATCGGCTGTTACATGGCCTTTGGCCGCTCCGATTGGCGGCTGGGCAACGAGATGCCCAAGGGCGCGCGCCGCATCATCCTGTCCCCCATGGTCGGGTTCCTGTCGGTGTTGATGGGCATCGGCGGCGGCAGTTTTGGCGTGCCATTGATGAGCCTGCATGCCACGCCCATTCACCGGGCTGTGGCCACGGCGGCGGGCTTTGGTGTGATCATCGCGGTGCCGTCGGTGATTGGCTTTCTGTTCCTGCCGATTGATCCGTCGGCGCGCCCGCCGCTGACGCTTGGGGCGGTCAATATGGTTGCCTTTGTGGTGGTGATCGCGATGACGCTGATCACCGCCCCCTGGGGGGTGAAGCTGGCCCATGCGATGGATCCGAAACCGCTGAAACGGGTGTTTGCGGTCTTTCTGATCCTTGTTGCGCTCAATATGCTGCGCAAGTCTCTGGGCTTCTGATTTCAGGTATTGGTAAGGTTTTGCAATGGATTGGCAGCGGTTCTTGACAAAGGGGTGGTGTGATTTTCCGGCCCATGCTGCCACATTGGCCTGGGCGCGCCACGCCCATCAGGCCGGGATCCGGGCCCTTAACGATCCGACCAATGCCGATTGGCTGCAATGTGAGGGCACCTGGTTCATCGGTGTTGATGCGCTGCCCAATGACGGGCGCGGCCAGCTGCCGGAGGGGCCGCCGCTGGCCGGCCCCGCCATCGACTTCATCAGCGCCCATCTTGGCGGCCTGCCGGATCTGCATCGCGCGCAGGTCTCCTCTGTCTTCCCGGGCTATCCACGGCCGCGCCCAGGTGAGGGGGAGGCGGCGCTGCGCTACCGGATCAACCGCGACGCGGCGCATGTGGACGGGGTGAAGATGTTCGGGGAGACCCGCCGCCGCCGGGTCGAGGAACCCCATGCCTGGGTGCTGGGGCTGCCGCTGAATGTCAGCAGTCCCGATGCTTCGCCGCTGGTGATCTGGGAGGGCAGCCATGTGATCATGCGCCGCGCCTTTGCGGCGCTGTTTCAGGGCGTCCCTGCGCAGCAATGGGGCGAGGTGGATGTGACCGACGCCTATACCGCTGCCCGCCGGGAGGTGTTTGACACCTGCCGAAGGATCACGGTTTCAGCCCGCCCCGGTGAGGCCTATCTGATGCACCGGCTGTGCCTGCATGGTGTCGCGCCATGGCCCGAGGGGGCCAGCGCCCCCGAAGAGGGCCGCATGATCGCCTATTTCCGTCCCGAGCTGGCGAATTGGACCCAGAGGTGGCTGGCGGAGTGGGAGTAGAGGGCATCATTGGGTTCTTCAGTGTTGAGATCACTTTAGTTGGGAAGGACGTTGGGTGAAGTCACTTAGAGAATATGGTGTCGAGGCTCAGCACCTGCGGCAGGCTTTGGAGAGCTTTAAGGCCGGGAACCACCATGGTGTCAAATACACGCCGTCAACCAGCACCTACATTCTATGCCGTATTGATTTTGAGCTATGGGATCTAAAACCGGTGGTGCGTATGGCATTGCGCCTAGTGGGCGAAAATATTGATCCGAACAATTTTACATCTCAACGGTTCCAAGGCGAGTTATCGACCCTTGGATATCATATTGTTCGGTTCGATGAACTCCGGCAGCGCCGCCTTGGCATGCGAGGGTTCGATGCAGATGAATTGATTGCTCCGCATCGTGTATACGTACCACCCTTCATGGCGGAGAAACGCAATGGATTTGCTTTTCCCGATGTTACAGGTGGTCAAGCGGGGCCAGCTCTCAGAAAGGGCGTGAGCAACCGGTTCGTTCGAAACTCCGAAGTTAGTCAACGAGTGAGACAGAGGGCCAACGGTATCTGTGGCGCGTGTCAAAACAAGTCTTTCGAAACCCCAAATGGTGGGTGGTTTTTGGAGGTGCATCACAAAAAATGGCTAAGCGAAGGCGGTGCTGATGTTGAGGAAAACATGATTGCCCTCTGTCCGAACTGCCACCGTCAGGAGCATTTCGGTAAGAATCGAAGGTACCGATGAATGAGGTGCCGGCAGATAAAAGGTCAGCATCCCTGCCTGAATGTTTCGCGTGCGAAACAATGGGTCAGCAGTTATTCCGCATGATTTTCAGAAGGTTACCGGGGAGTGCGCAACCATTGGCGGGCAAAAGCCGAGCGCTGTCAGCCCGCTATCCGTTGCCGCGCGACATGTGCCGCGCGCCGCGTTAGCTGCGGTTTAGGCGGGCGCTGCGGCCGCCGCGGCGCTTGGTCAGCTCCTTGGCGCGGTCGGGCAGGGCTGCGAGCAGCTCGGTGCGTTCTTCGTTGCTCATCTTTGACCAGCGGGTGATTTCGTCGATGGAGCGATAGCAGCCGGTGCAGATCCGCGCCTCGGGGTGGACGACACAGATTTGGATGCAGGGGGACTGCACCTCGTCACGTTTCCAGACCTCGTCACTCATGCGTTTTATCCCACCTTGATATGGCGCATGCGATCCAGCGCCCCTTGCAGGATATACGATGCGGCAACATGGTCGATCACCTCTGCGCGACGCTTTCGGCTCGTATCCGCCTCCAGAAGCGCCCTTTCGGCGGCGACCGTGCTCAACCTTTCGTCCCAGAAGCCGATCGGCAGTTCGGTCAGCTTGGCCAGATTGCGGGCAAAGGCGCGGGTTTTCTGGCAGCGCGGCCCTTCGGAGCCGTCCATATTGCGCGGCAGCCCCAGCAGCAGGGCGCCGACCTCGCGGGTCTTGACGATCTCGAACAGGCGGTCGGCATCCAGGGTGAATTTCTTGCGCCGGATGGTTTCCAGCGGCGTCGCCACGGTGCCCATACGGTCGGAGATGGCGACACCAACGGTTTTGTCGCCAAAATCCAGCCCCGCAATCGGGGTGAAGGCGGGGACGGCTGCGGCGAAGGCTTCGAAGTCGTCATGGATCATTGGGTCAGTCCTGCATTTTTCGCGGCTTCGGTGATGGTGGCGAGCGCCTCTGGCATCTCGGCAAAGACCTCTTGTGCCTCCGCGTAGATCGCCTGCGCGCGCTCGGTCTCTTGCAGAACGGCAAGGGCGCCGATCAGCCGCGCCCATTCCTGCGGTGTGCCGCCGCTGTCGGCCAGCCGCTGCGACAGCCCCTCGACCATGCCGCGGATCATCTGCTGGCGTTCCTGCGCGCTCATCTCCCCGGCCGCGGCGATATCGTCCTGGCTGGGACCCGAGAGCGCCGGGGTCCCGCCGGGGGCCGGTCTGCTGCCGGGGGCGATCGGCGTATAGTCGACCCCGGCGCGATAGGCGATATCCTCGATCTGGGCGGAGATGGCGGTGATCCAGGGGGCGCCCTCCGGGCCCATGGCCAGGGTCTCGCTCCAGACCTCATAGGCGAGGTCCGGGCGGCCGATCTGCGCCATCATCAGCCCCCAGTAGTAGCGCGCGCCGCCATCAAAGCGGTTGAGCGTCAGTGCGGTGCGCAGGGCGTCCTCGGCCTCTGGGGAGACATAGCCGCCTGCGGCCATGATCTGCAGCTCTGCCAGCTCGCCGAAATCGCGCGCCTCGACGTCGCCGGACATGATGCGGATGTAATTGGCCTTGGCCTGTGCGGCGGCGGCGAAATTGCCGAGGTTCGCCTCATGCTGGGCGAGCAGCGCCTGGCCCTGGGCGTCGTTGGTGCGGGCGGCGGCGGTTTCGCGCAGCTGATCGACCAGGGTCGCGTATCCGGGTTCCACCACGCGTTCGGGGCGGGCGGGGGCATCGGCCTCAGCTTCGGCCTGCGAGGGGCGGCTGGCGGCGCGTTCGGCGGCGGCATCAATCCGCAGCTGCAGGCCCAGATCGCTGTATCCGGGTGCCCCGAGATTGGCATAGAGCAGATAGGTGCCGGCGCAGATCACAGTGGTCAGCACAACAGCGGTTGCGCCGGTCAGCAGGCGCGGCTGCGAGCGGCGGGTGGCGGCGGCCTGCGCCTGGGCATCGGCGGTCAGGATGCGGCGCGAAATCTCTGTGCGGACCCGTTCGGCGTCGCCCTCCTGCAGCACGCCACGCGCCAGATCCTTGTCCACGTCGCGCAGCTGCTGGCGATAGACCTGAAGATCATAGGCCGCAGCAGGCGCGCCGCTGTCACGGCCCCGCAGTAGCACAAGGGACAGCAGAATGGCCGTGGCCAGCGTGATAAGACTGATGACAATCCAGAAGGTCATGGCGGCTCCCGCAGTTTCACACTCATGTATAGGGGCGCAGGCGCGGAAAAAAGGCCTAACTGCTGCGGCGCGCTGTCCCGGCTGGTCGGAGGGCCGCCTGCGCGCCAAAGCACAGGCAAAGCTCAGCCTACAGCTTCGGGCAAAGCGGCGGGCAAACCTGCTGGCAAACTGGCTGGCATAGCGGCGGCGGCGCGTCGTCTTTGGGTCCGCATGTCGCAACCATGCACGATTGCGACGATAAACGGCGCAGCCCGGGGCGATCTGTGGTGCATACCCGGTAGCAGTCTCGAACCACGGATTCGCCCATGAAACGTTATTCTGCCTTTGCTGTCGCGCGTGAGGCGCTGCGCTACCACACCGGATGGGAACGCGCCTGGCGCTCGCCTGAACCGAAACGCCACTATGATGTGATCATCGTCGGGGCCGGGGGGCATGGTCTGGCCACAGCCTATTTCCTTGGCAAGAATTTCGGCATCACCAATGTCGCCGTTCTGGAAAAGGGCTGGCTGGGCGGCGGGAATACCGGGCGTAACACCACCATCATCCGCTCCAACTACCTGCAGGATCCCTCGGCGGCGATCTATGAGAAGGCGCGCTCGCTCTATGAGACGATGAGCCAGGACATCAACTACAACGTGATGTTCAGCCCGCGCGGCGTGATCATGCTGGCGCAGACCGAGCATGAGGTGCGCGGCTACAAGCGCACCGCCCATGCCAATGCCCTGCAGGGCGTGCAGACCGAATGGATTGAGCCTGCGCGCGTGAAGGAGCTGGTGCCGATCATCAACCTCGAAGGGCCGCGCTATCCGGTTCTGGGCGGCCTCTGGCAGGAACGCGGCGGCACCGCGCGCCACGATGCGGTGGCCTGGGGCTATGCGCGGGCCTGTTCCAACATGGGTATGGACATCATCCAGCAGTGTGAAGTCACCGGCGTGCGCAATGAGAATTGCCGCGTGGTTGGCGTCGACACCACCAAGGGCGCCATCGACTGCGACAAGCTCGGCATGGTGGTTGCGGGCAATTGTTCGCATCTGTCGGACATGGCGGGTTTCCGTCTGCCGGTGGAAAGCGTGGCGCTGCAGGCGCTGGTGTCCGAGCCGATCAAACCCTGCATGGATGTGGTTGTGATGGCCAATACCGTGCATGGCTACATGTCGCAGTCCGACAAGGGCGAGATGGTCATCGGCGGCGGCACCGACGGGTTCAACAACTACACCCAGCGCGGATCTTTCCATCATATCGAGGAAACCGTGCGCGCGCTCAACGAGACCTTCCCGATGGTCAGCCGTCTGAAGATGCTGCGCCAGTGGGGCGGGATCGTGGATGTGACCGGGGACCGCTCGCCGCTGATCTCCAAGACACCGGTTGGCAATATCTTTGTCAACGCAGGCTGGGGTACCGGCGGCTTCAAGGCGATCCCGGGTTCTGGCTGGGCGATGGCCGAGCTGATGGCCACAGGTCATTCGCCGCTGGCCGAAGAGTTTTCGATGATGCGCTTCAAGGAAGGCAAGTTCATCGACGAGAGCGTCGCCGCCGGTGTGGCGCACTAACGCTGCAGAATTCAATTTTACGGAGCAAGCACAATGCTGATCCTTGAATGCCCCTATTGCGGCGTCAAAGCCGAAGAAACTGAACTGGCCGCTGGTGGCGAGGCGCATCTGAAGCGTTTTGGTCCCGGCTCGTCGGATGACGAGTTTCATGACTATCTGTTCATGCGCGAAAACCCCAAGGGCGTGCATTTTGAGCGCTGGCGCCATGCCAATGGCTGCGGCAAGTGGTTCCATGCTGCGCGCTGCACCACCACGCTTGAGGTTTTTGGCACCTACAGCGCCCAGACCACAGAGCCGCCCCAGGACATTCTGGATGCGGTCACGGCCAAGCGTCCCGGCTGGACATGGCGGGATCTGAAATGATCGCCTGTCTGAACGTTACCTCCCTTTTCGTCGCCCTCTCTTGCGAAAGGTCCGCCACATGAGCACGCGCCTTGCCAAAAACGGCCGGTTGATCGACCGCTCCAAACCGATCGAATTCACCTTCAACGGCAAGCGGATGAAGGGCTATGCAGGCGACACGCTGGCGTCGGCTCTGTTGGCCAATGACCAGATGATGGTTGGCCGCTCGTTCAAATATCACCGCCCGCGCGGTCTGGTTGCGGCTGGCCCGGAAGAGCCCAACGCCCTTGTTGGTCTGGGCACCGGCGACCGGTTTGAACCCAACCAGCGCGCCACCACGACCGAGCTGTTCTCGGGCCTGTCGGCGCAGTCGCAGAACCATTGGCCGAGCCTTGAGTTCGACGTGGGCGTGGCCAATAACGCGCTGGCGCGGTTCCTGCCTGCGGGGTTCTACTACAAGATGTTCATCCACCCGCGTCCGCTGTGGAAACATGTCTACGAGCCGATCATCCGCCAGTCCGCCGGTCTGGGCAAAGCGCCCGACAAGGAGCTGAAGGACGCCGACACCTACGAGCATTTCTATTATTTCGTCGATGTGCTGGTGATTGGTGGCGGTGTTGCGGGTTTGCAGGCGGCCAAGGCTGCGGCGATGTCCGGTGCCAAGGTTCTGCTGCTGGAGCAGCACAACCATTGGGGTGGCCGCGCGCCAGTTGATGGCGGCACCATCGACGGGATGGAACCCGGCGCTTGGGTCGAGAAAACCCTCGCCGAGCTGCGGGGCATGGACAATGTGCTGCTGCGCGACCGCTGCATGGGCGCGGGCGTCTATGATCACGGCTATGCGCTGGGGTATGAGCGTCTGACCGATCATGCGCCGGGGCAGGGTGGTCCGCGCCACCGTCTGTGGCGGATCCGGGCCAGCCAGATTGTGACGGCGACCGGTGCGATTGAACGGCCTTTGTCCTTTGCGGGCAATGATGTGCCGGGCGTGATGCTGGCGGCCTCGATGCGCGACTATGCGGTGAACTGGGGGGTGACACCCGGCCAGAAAGTGGTTGTGGCCACCAACAATGATGATGCCTATCGCACCGCGATTGCGCTGCATGCTGCGGGTGTCGAGGTGGTGCGCGTGCTGGATGCCCGCGACAGCGGCGGCGGCGCGCTGATGGAAGAGGTTCGTCAGCTGGGCATCCGCGTCGAATGTGGCCGGGCCATTGCCAAGGTGAAAGGCGGCAAGCGCGTCACCTCGGTGGCGATCTGCGCCCAGAACGGCGAGGGTGGTGCGCAGGAGGAGGTCGAGGCCGATGCGGTCGCGATGTCCGGCGGCTGGTCGCCGGTGGTGCATCTGTGGTCCCATTGCGGCGGCAAGCTGGTCTGGGATCAGACCCATGCGAACTTCCGCCCCGATGCCACCCGTCCGCCGCTGGGTGCGGATGGCAAGGGTTTTGTGATTGCGGCGGGAGCTGCCAATGGTGCCGCTGGTCTGGCGGAGGCGCTGAGCGATGCGCAGGCCGCAGGCGAGGCGGCGGCGAAGGCTGCTGGCCGCAAGGTCAAGGCAGGCACCGCGCCCGTTGGTGATGCCCCGACAGAGACGGCGATGGAGCCGGTCTGGCTGATGCCTGCCAAGGCCGACATCAAGCTGCGGATGAAAACCTGGCTGGACTATCAGAACGACGTCAAAGTGTCGGATGTGCAGCTGGCCGCGCGCGAAGGGTTCGAAAGCGTCGAACATACCAAGCGCTACACCACGCTGGGCATGGCGACGGATCAGGGCAAGTTGAGCAATATCAACGGTCTGGCGATCCTTGCTGATGCGCTGGGGTCTGAAATCCCGCAAGTGGGCACCACCACCTTCCGTCCGCCCTATCACCCGATTTCGATGGGGGCGATCGGCGGTGAGGCGCGCGGGGAGATCTTCCAGCCGCTGCGCAAGACGCCGATGTATGACTGGCACGACAGCAATGGGGCGGATTGGGAACCGGTTGGCCAGTGGCGTCGCCCCTACGCCTATGTTCGCTCCGGCGAGAGCGTGCATGACGCGGTGAACCGCGAGGTGAAGAACACCCGCGAGAACCTCGGCCTGCTGGATGCCTCGACCCTCGGCAAGCTGGTCGTCAAAGGGCCGGATGCGGGCAAGTTCCTCGACATGATGTATACCAACATGATGTCGACGCTGAAGCCGGGCAAATGCCGCTATGGTCTGATGTGTTCGGAGAACGGTTTCCTGATCGACGACGGCGTGGTTGCCCGGATCGACGAGGACACCTGGCTTTGCCACACCACCACCGGCGGTGCCGAGCGGATCCATGGCCACATGGAAGAATGGCTGCAGACCGAATGGTGGGACTGGAAAGTCTATGTTGCCAATGTCACCGAACAGCTGGCGCAGGTCGCCGTCGTTGGCCCCAACGCCCGCAAGGTGCTGGAAAAGCTGAATGAAAAAGCGGGCGGCGGTATGGATGTCTCCAAGGAAGCGCTGCCCTTTATGGAATGGCGTGATGGGGAAATCGGCGGCTTCAAGGCGCGGGCCTATCGGATCTCCTTCTCGGGCGAACTGTCCTACGAGATCGCGGTTGCGGCCTCCGAAGGTCAGGCGTTCTGGACTGCGTTGATGGAGGCGGGCAAGGAATTCGGGGTGATGCCTTATGGCACCGAATGTCTGCACATCCTGCGGGCCGAAAAGGGCTTTATCATGATCGGCGACGAGACTGACGGGACCGTTATCCCGCAGGATCTGGGGCTCAACTGGGCGCTGTCGAAGAAGAAAGAGGATTTCCTCGGCAAACGCGCGCATTCCCGCAGCCACATGGCCGATCCCGACCGCTGGCAGCTGGTGGGTCTGGAAACCGTAGACGGGTCGGTTCTGCCGGATGGCGCCTATGCGGTCGGCAATGGTGTCAACGCCAATGGCCAGAAAAACACCATCGGGCGCGTCACCTCGACCTATTATTCGGCCAATCTGGGCTGTGGCATTGCCATGGGTCTGGTCAAGCATGGTCCCAAGCGGATGGGCGAGGTGATCGAGTTCCCCGGCACTGACGGGACAATCTACAAGGCCAAGATCGTCGATCAGGTCTTTTACGACAAGGAAGGGGAGAAGCAGAATGTCTGATCCTGTCAGCGCAATGAATGGGGCGAAATTCTCCGGTCTGGCACAGGTCGAGGACAGCGGGTTGCAGGGGATGATCACCCTGCGCGGCGATCTGGCCTCTGCCACCCTGAAGGCGGCTGTAAAGGCCGCCACCGGCGCGGATGTGCCGACCAGCGGTCAGATCTCTCTGACCGAGCAGGGCGGTGTGGCCTGGATGTCACCGGACGAGCTGCTGCTGCTGGTGCCTTACGGCGAGGTTGACGCCAAGGTGGCGGATCTGGCAGAGGCGCTGAAAGGCGAACATGCGCTGGCCGTCAATGTCTCCGACGCCCGTGGTCTGTTCCGCCTGTCCGGTGACAGCGCCCGCGAAGTTCTGGCGAAAATCTGCCCGGTCGATATGTCGGCTGAGGCCTTCAAACCGGGCCAGTTTCGCCGCACGCGCATGGCGCAGGTGGCGGCGGCCTTCTGGCTGGACAATAACGGTGCATTTCACATCGTTTGCTTCCGTTCAGTGGGCGGATATGTCTACAACTTGTTATGCACCGCCGCGCATCCACAATCTAAGGTAGGTGCGTTAACTGGTTAAGGCAATTTAGCCTTGTGGTGCGTTTTACGTGCAGGTAAAGTGCTTCTGGATTTCCGGGGGCACTTTTTACTTGGCTTTGTTGGTTCTTCACCATTTGTGATTCATGATCACCGCCAATTAGGGAGTTATCTGTCTGCTGCATAGCCGGGCTATGCTGTATTAACTGGTGGGAGGTTAATATGTTCAAGGTCGCTGACCTGCTGCTGCCAATTGCAAGGACGCTGGGCTTTGCTGCCTGCGTGGCACTTGGCACCGGTCTGGCGACCCCGGCGGCGGCGCTGGAAGGGATTTATACCTGCAAGGTGAAATCGCTGTCTGGCCGAGGGTGGATCCCGCCGCTGATCAGCCTGCGTTTCCACGATGAATGGTCGGCGGAAGTGGTGCATTCCGGCAATGTGAGTGCGCTGTCCGGCCGCCCGCTGAAGGCCGGGTTTTTCCGCATCAGCGATATCTCCTACCGGGTCAGCTGGACGGTTACCAGCGCCTCGGTCGGCAATGGCGCGAGCGCGGTGGAAACCCATTATCGCGCGGTGTTTAACACCCAGAACAAGAAACTGTCGGTAAAGGTGATCTCCGGTGGCGTCGGGGAGAAATCGCCACGCGGCATCGGCCAATGCGCCCAGGTCACAAGTTAGCTGATGATGTCGCGGCTGCATCGTAGCGGCAATTCCATAGAAAAGACTTCACAACCTGCGCGCGATTGACGATATAGCGGCTGTATCCATTTCCTGAGAGCGCGAGCATTCCCGATGAAATCTTTGATCAGAGCCGCAGTGGCGGCCTGCACCCTATTTGCCGCAGCGCCCGTTGTCGCGGCACCGGTGACCTATGATTGCCAGATCACCTCCTATGAGAAATACGGATGGCTGTCGCCGCGTGTTCTGGTCTTTGTCGATCATGACCAGAAAGTCACGGGCGTCATGGATGGCGTTATTGCCAGCGTACAGAAAACCCCGATGATCGTGCCTTACGATCTGCGTTCCAAAAACCGGCTCAAGCTGAAGTGGACCGTCAATAATATTGATGCGCGTTCGGGTTCTGCCAAGGCAAGCTATTCGGCCACGATGGATGAGCCGCGTATGAAGCTGTCGATTACAGCGCGCGTGCATGGCTATGATAACCGTCCGTCCGGCAGCGGGCCGTGCACCCGCAGCAACGTCAAGCTGAGCAAGTAAGCCCGCAGTGCAGGATCCGTGGCCGATCGTCTAACGGCCTGCGGCGGCTGCCTCTTTTCGCGCTGACCGGGTTATTTTTTAGCTGTTTCCCCGGCTTGGCCTTGACCAATGGGGGCACCAGCCGCATGTATCTGCCTAGGAACGAAACAGACAATACAGGGGGCCCAGATGGCTTTTGAACTTCCCGATCTTCCTTATGCCCATGACGCGCTGGCATCCAAAGGCATGTCCGCAGAAACGCTGGAATACCACCACGACCTGCACCACAAGGCCTATGTGGACAACGGCAACAAGCTGATCGCCGGCACCGAGTGGGACGGCAAGTCCATGGAAGAGATCATCAAGGGCACCTATGACGCAAATGCCGTCGCCCAGAGCGGTATCTTCAACAACATCTCCCAGCTGTGGAACCACAACCAGTTCTGGGAAATGATGGGTCCGGGCGACAGCAAGATGCCGGGCGAGCTGGAAAAGGCTCTGGTCGACAGCTTTGGCTCCGTTGACAAGTTCAAGGAAGAGTTCTCTGCCGCAGGCGCGGGTCAGTTCGGCTCCGGCTGGGCCTGGCTGGTCAAGGACACCGACGGCGGCCTGAAGGTGACCAAGACCGAAAACGGCGTGAACCCGGTCTGCTTTGGTCAGACAGCACTGCTGGGCTGTGACGTGTGGGAGCATTCCTACTATATTGATTTCCGCAACAAGCGTCCGGCCTATCTGACCAACTTCCTCGACAATCTGGTCAACTGGGAAAACGTCGCTTCGCGCATGTGATCTTTTGGGATCAGTGATTGATCTTGGGCCTCGTCCGGTATCGGACGGGGCCTTTCTTTATTGCGCGGGGGCGGGCCGAGGGGGGAACAAAACGCCTCTTTGGCGGTTGTGTTGGTGAACCCCGATAAAAATGGAGGACCGACATGGCAGACCGCGTGAGATCAAAGGATGGCCGTCAGGAAACCAAGGAAATCCTGGGCGCCGAGGGCAGCGTTTCGCATGGCGGGCGCACCGGTGGCCGACTGGCCCGGGAGGTGGCGACCGAGGACGAGGAAAAACGTGCCAAGGAACGCCCTGCCGGTGCGACACGGGTGACCAAATCCAACGAGCAGGAGGACCAATAATGGCTCAGCTAGACCACGGCACATATGTTCTGGTGACCGACAGCGAAAAGGCATTGCTGCTGCAAAACACCACCGATGCGCAGAACCCGCATCTGGAGGTGCGCCGCAAGGAAGAGCAGGACAATCCCTCCGATATCGAACAATCGGCCAACCGTCCCGGCCGGATGCACGACGGCGGTGTCGGCCACCGTTCGGCGCTGGATGATACCGACTGGCACGAGCTGGCCAAGGAGCGCTTTGCCGACGATATCGCAGAGCTGCTCTATGAGCGGGCGCACAAGGGCAAACTGGGCAAGATCGTTCTGGTCGCCTCGCCGCAGGTGCTCGGCAATCTGCGCGACAAGCTGCACAAGGAGGTGCAGGATCTGGTGCTGGCGGAGATCCCGAAGACGCTGACCAACCACCCGATCGACGAGATCGAGAAGATTGTCCAGCAGGAGCTGGCCGCCTGATCTCAGCGGTGTGCGCGAAACGCATTTATCTGGCAAATTTACAGACCAACGCGGTGCAGGAATGCGCCGCGTTTTTTGTCGTCGAGATCAGCCGCGCAGCGCGGTCAGCGCATCCTCGACGCTGGTGACCCAGGTGAGCGCCGCCGTTGTCTCGGCCCCGGCGAACCCTTCGGCCACCACATGCTCCACCAGGGCCTTCAGCGGATCCCAGTAACCGTCGATGTTGAGGACCAGGATCGGTTTCCGGTGCAGGTCGAGCTGACGCCATGTCAGCGCCTCGAACAGCTCGTCAAGCGAGCCGGCACCGCCCGGCAGCACCACCACGGCATCGGCGTTGTAGAGCATCACCTTTTTGCGTTCGTGCATGGTTTCGGTGACCACATAGGTGTTGAGGTCGGTCTTGGCGACCTCGCGGCGGACCAGATGTTCGGGAATGACGCCAAAGGTGCGCCCGCCCGCCGCCTGTGCCGCCCGCGCCACCCGGCCCATCAGCCCGACGTCCCCGGCGCCATAGACCAGCCGCTGCCCCTGTTGGGCAAGGCCGGTTCCGAGCGCCTCGGCGGCCTCGGCATAGGCCGGACGGATCCCATCGCGCGATCCACAATACACACAGACGGAATGAATACGCATGGCAGTCACCTTTTTTGTTGTGTTCGGCGGGGAAATAAGTCGTCCTTTGGTCCCTGATAGCGGCATTGTATGGCTGGCTCAAGCAAGCGGGGGGGACATCCCGCAGGATCGGACCCGAGGACGACCGGTGGAGGTCTTTTCGGGGTCGGAAGGGAAGGAATGGAATGACGGATGTAACGGGCAAAGGTGGCATATCCGCCATCGCCATCGGGGGCGCTGCTGCGGTGGTCGCGGTGCTGGGCGGGGTGGTTTTCCTGCAATGGGGCGGTGGTGAGCGCGGCTTGGGCGGCGATGGCTCCGCCGCCAATGGCGACAAGGTGGTGATCACGCCGAGCGTCTCCGCCTCAGATCGCAAGCTGGCTTCGCCCGAGGTGGGCAGCGATGCGCCCGAAGAGACGGTGGCAGAAACCGAGGTGACAGTGGCTGCGGCGGATGTGGCGGCACCGGCCGAGGCCGAGCAGGCGGCCGAGGTGGTTGTGGCAGGGGCAGCAGAGACCAGCGCCGTCGAGGCCGCGCCATCGGCAGATGAGACGTCTGCTGAAACACCCGCCGTGACGCTGATAGCCCCGCAGATGGATATTGCACGGTTTGAGACCGATGGCAGCGGAATGGTTGCCGGGCGGGCGACGCCGGGATCGGTGATCTCGCTGATGCTGGACGGTGCGGTGCTGGAGACACTGACGGTGCCGTCGGATGGCAGCTTTGTGCTGTTCACCTCGGTTGCGCCCTCGGATCAGCCGCAGGTGATTTCGCTGACAGCCAGCTTGGGGGAGGCGGTTGCGGCCTCTGATGCAGAGTTCATTCTGGCACCTGTCGTGCCCGTCGCGCCGGTGCAGGTGGCACAGGCCGACGCGGTTGAGGCCCCGGTCGCCGAGGCGCCGGTGGCGGCGAATGTCGCAGCCGATGCGGCCGCTGAGGAAACCGCGACCGTGGCCGTTCAAAGCGAGGCTGCGCAGGCTGAGGCCGTGCAGAGTGAGGCAGTGGCAAGTGAGTCGGTCCAGGCTCAGGTCGTCCAGAGCGAGGTCACGACCGCTGCAACGGAAACAGCTGAAGCCTCTCCTGTTGTGAGCGCTGCACCTGCCGCACCGGTGGTGGCAGAGCTGGCTGCAGAACCGGATGCAGATCCCGCAGATGTTGCGCAGGCTGCGGTGGACAGCCCGGCTGAGGATAGTGCGGTGGCACCTGCCGAGGTGGCGGAAACCACAGTCGAGATGGCTGAGACCGCTGCGGCGGATGTGGCGCAGACCACGGGCCAGGACGCGCCAGCCGCCGCCGCACCGGAACAGGTGGCGGTGCTGCGGTCCGATGCCAGCGGCGTGACGCTGGTCCAGCCCCCCACGCCGAGACTGGCAGAGGCGCCCGATACTGTGGCGCTGGAGACCATTTCCTATGATGATGCGGGCTCCGTGGTGCTGAGCGGGCGGGTGCGCGCGGATGCGGTGGTGCGCGCCTATCTAGACAATGCGGCGATTGCCGATCTGCCGGTGGATGAGGAAGGCCGCTGGTCCGGTATTCTGCCCAATGTGGCGCCGGGGATCTACGCGCTGCGACTGGATGCGCTGGATACCGAGGGCAAGGTGCTGAGCCGACTTGAAACCCCGTTCAAACGGGAAGCGCCGGAGGTGCTGCAACCGCCTGTCGAAACCGCAGCTGCACCCGATGCGGCCCCAACCGGCACGCAGCCTCAGGTGCGCCTGGTCACGGTGCAGGAGGGCGATACGCTCTGGGCGATTTCGCGCGAACGTTATGGCGACGGGCTGCTGTATGTGCGGGTGTTTGATGCCAACCGCGCGGCGATCCGCAACCCGGATCTGATCTACCCCGGTCAGGTATTCTCGGTGCCGGTGCAATAAGACGACTGTCGCCGCGCGGGGGGCTGCGCAAAGACCTGCGCAAAGACCTGCGCAAAGGCCGGGATAATAGTCGGGCCAAAAGTCGGGATACGGCGCAGGGCCATGCTGGCCAAATGGTCGGCACGGCCCTATGTCAGAGGTCTTGCAACAAGGACATGTGATGACGGACAGCGATATGACCACCGCGCAGGAGGAGCGCCGTTCCGGCCTGCGCACCCTGCGCCGCGTTTTTCCCTACCTGTGGCCAAAGGATCAGGCCTGGGTCAAATACCGCGTGGTGGCGGCGCTGGCGGTGCTGATCCTGGCCAAGCTGGTCGCGGTCTATACGCCGATGCTCTACAAGGGTGCGGTCGATAGCCTCGCGGGAGAAGGCGTGCCGCCTCTGGCGTTGGGGGCTGTTGGTCTGACGGTGGCCTATGGCGTGGCGCGGGTTCTGACCACCGGGTTTCAGCAGCTGCGTGATGCGGTGTTTGCGCCTGTTGGTCAACGGGCACTGAGGCGTCTGGCGCTGGAGACCTTTCGCCATATTCATCGCCTGTCGATGCGCTATCACATCACCCGCAAAACCGGCGGGCTGAGCCGGATTATCGAACGCGGCGTCAAAGGCGTGGAGTTCCTGCTGCGTTTTCTTCTGTTTTCCATCGGGCCTCTGGTGCTGGAGCTGGTGCTGGTTGCCGTCATCCTCGCGGTGCTGTTTGACATCTGGTATCTGGTCGTGGTGGCGGTCACTGTCGGGCTTTATGTCTGGTTCACCTTTGCGGTGACGGAATGGCGGGTGAAGCTGCGCCGCGAGATGAACAAGCAGGACACCGATGCCAACCAGAAGGCGATCGACAGCCTGCTGAACTATGAGACGGTCAAATATTTCGGCGCCGAGGATCGTGAGACCGAGCGCTACGATGTGGCGATGCGGGCCTATGCCAAGGCCGCGCTGAAGACTGCCTATTCGCTGGCATTCCTGAACTTTGGCCAGAGCCTGGTGATCACCGGCGGTCTGGTGGTGGTGATGGTGATGGCCGCGATCGGCGTGCAGCAGGGCAATCTGACGGTGGGCGATTTTGTCATGGTCAACGCCTATATGATCCAGATCACCGTGCCGCTGAACTTTCTCGGGACCGTCTACCGTGAGATACGTCAGAGCCTTGTAGATATGGGCGAGATGTTCGATCTGATCGAACAGGACCCGGATGTGAAGGATCGGGGTGATGCCAAGGTGTTGCAGGTCAACGGCGGTGCCATCACGCTGGAGAATGTGGAGTTCGGCTACGACAGCGACCGGCAGATCCTGAAAGGCGTGAGTCTTGAGGTGGCGGCGGGGCAGACCGTGGCCATCGTTGGGTCTACCGGGTCGGGCAAATCCACCATCGGGCGGCTGTTGTTCCGGTTCTATGATGTCACCCGCGGGGCTTTGCGCATTGACGGGCAGGATGTGCGGGATGTCACGCAAAAGAGCCTTCATGCCGCGATTGGCGTGGTGCCGCAGGATACCGTGCTGTTCAACGATACGATCCGCTACAATATCGCCTATGGCCGTGCTGGAGCCACGCAGGAAGAGGTGGAACAGGCCGCGCGGGATGCGCAGATCCACGACTTCATCATGCGGCTGCCTGAGGGGTATGAGACGCAGGTCGGCGAGCGGGGCCTGAAGCTTTCGGGCGGTGAGAAGCAGCGGGTGGGCATTGCCCGTACCCTGCTGAAGAACCCGCCAATCCTGCTGCTGGACGAGGCGACATCGGCGCTGGACAGCGACACAGAACAAGAGATCAAGGAGGCGCTGTCGCGCGCCGGGCAGGGGCGGACGGTGATCACCATTGCCCACCGTCTGAGCACGGTTGCAGAGGCCGACCAGATCATTGTGCTGGAACAGGGCGAGATCGCCGAGCGCGGCACCCATGACGAACTGCTGGCCAGCGAAGGCCGCTACGCGCATCTGTGGCAGCGCCAGCAATCGGATCAGGACGCCGCCTGATCACCCTGCGGGGGATAAGGGGGGTCTGCGGCGCGGCTAGCCGCTGACGTAGACCCCGTCCTTTGGTTTGTAGAAAATCTTTTGATTGTGAAGCCGTCCGAGCAGATCGTGGATCTGGCGCAGGCTGTCGGCGCGGTTGTGACCGGCGATGCCCTGCACGGTCTGACTGCCGTCAGCCAGTGCGTCCCGCGTGCGTTGCAGCGCGGTTTCGATCAGATCGACGTCGGCAATGGTGAGTTCGAACATATCGTTGAAATCGGGCATCTGATGGGTCCTCTCTGCTGGCGGGGCAGGCTGGAACCGCGCGGCTGTCTTCTGGCGCCCGGCTGGTGCTGCGGTCGGCGGAATGTCTTCAGGCTGGCCCAGCTGGCCGCTCATTACCACCAAAATATGCAGATGCGGCGGATTGGTCGCTGGCCGCCGATGGCTGCGCTTTGGTCCCAACAAACGCACAACGCCCCGCGGAGGCGGGGCGTTGGCTGGTTATTCGGCGGCGCGCAGCGGTGTTGAAGGTGGTTTGTCTTTCTCTTTCCCCCAGACCCCGTCCGGCCTGGTCTGTGCGGCTTCGGGCGCCGACATCGCTGGGTCTGGTTCATTGTCCAGCCTGCCTTCACGCTCCCACAGGATCTCGGTGGTGGGCAGGGTGCGGGCCTTGGTCGCGAGGCGCATGTCTCGCGCGATCTGGCTGGACCGCCCGCCGGTAAGCCGTGCAAGCAGGCGGCCAAGGGCGGCGACATAGATCCACAGCCACACCCGGATCGCCAGCAGCGAGGGTGTCACCAGCAGCGTCAGCACGGTGGCAATCCCCAGACCAAAGACCACGGCGGTCGCCAGCTGCTTCCACCACAGCGAGGTCGGGCTGTCGATGGAATAGCCGCCATTGATGAAATCGAGGCTGAGCCCGAACATCATCGGTGCCAGACCGGCCATCGTGGTGATGGTGGTCAGCAGAACCGGACGGATCCGCGCCTCGGCGGTGCGGATGATCGCCTCGATCCGGGGCATCTTCTGGGCGTATTCCTGATAGGTGTCGATCAGAACGATATTGTTGTTCACCACGATGCCTGCCAGCGCCACGATGCCGGTGCCGGTCATGATGATCGAGAACGGCTGCTGCATGACCATCATGCCAATCAGCACGCCGGTGGTGGACAGCACCACCGCCAGAAGAACCAGGATGGAATTGTAAAAGCTGTTGAACTGCGCCAGGAGGATCACGAACATCAGCCCCAGCGCCCCGGCAAAGGCCTTCATCAGGAAGGCGCCGGATTCGGCCTGTTCTTCCTGATCGCCGGTCCATTCCCAGGTGATATCGGCGGGCAGCGGATCGCTCTCCAGCCACTCGGTCAGCTTGGCGATGCGCTCGTTGGCGTTGAGCGCTACAACACGGGCGCCATCCTCCAGCGCCGATTGCAGGGCCTCCTGTGTGGCCGCGCCTTCAAGACTGCGCAGCCTGAACGCTGTGCCATCCGGGCCGGTCAACTCGCCGGTTGCGGTTCCTTCGGGGAGAGATTTGACATAGGCCAGCGTCTGCTCCTTGCCGTCCTCGGTCTCGGTGGTGATGACCTTTGACAGGCCCGGTTCGATATCCGCCTTCACGTCGTAATAGCGCTGCTGTTCGACGCGGCTGATTTTTTCCAGTTTGGGAACAGGATGGCGGGTGATGAAGTTCGACAGCGGCACCAGCCCGTCCTCGGTGCGCAGTTTCAGCGCATCAAGGGTGGAGAGGACGCGGTCTTCTTCGGGCAGGCGAACGCGGATTTCGATTTCCTCGTCCGAGCTGTCGACGCGCATGGTGTCCAGAAGGATGCCGCGCGTGACCAGCTGCACCATGGCGCCAACGGTCGCCACATCGGCGCCGTACCGCCCGGCCTTTTCGACATCGACGTCGATCTGCCAGTCGATACCGGGAAGCGGCAGGCTGTCCTCGATCAGGTCAAGACCGGGGGTTGCCTCGAACTGGGCGCGGGCCTGCTCGGTGGCGGCGGTCAGCGTGTCCCAGCTGTCGCCTTTCAGACGCAGGTGCACAGGTTTGCCGGAGGCGGGCCCCTGCGCCAGCGCGCGGATTTCGGCTTCAAAGCCCGGCAGCTTGGCCAGTTCGGCGTTGATCTCCTCGATCACCGTATCGCCGTCGAACTCGGTTGCCGTCACCTCGCGGGTGAACCAGCCGTTGAACCAGCTTTCGGTCTGGGTCGGCCGGTCCTCCCATGGGATGATCTCGAACTGGACCTGACCGATGGTATCGGGTGGGGTCTGGGCGCCTGAGGCATCGGTGTTCAGCCCGCCTTCACCGGCAAAGGAGAAGACATTCACGACCGCCGGATGCGACAGGATCACCTGTTCGGTCTGGCGCACCATCTCATCCTCTTCGGTCAGCGAGGTATTGCCACGGGCGCGCACATAGGCGGTGGCCTGTTCCGGCTCGGATTCGACGAAGAATTCAACGCCGTAGTTGTTCTGACCGAACATGGTGAAGACGGTCATGATGGCAAATGCGATCGCCCCGATGGTGACGATGGGCATGACCGGATTGCCGACGATGAATTTGATGAAATGGCCAAAGGGCGTGTGTTTGTAGCCGGCATCGACGGATTTCTCGGTCCGGTGCAGACTGGCCGCGCCCAGCGTGACCGAGGCCCCGAAGGCCGCCAGCACAAAGACCAGCGCACCAAAGATCAGCGCGGCGGTATCGGGCACCTGAGCGGGCAGCAGATAGCCCCCGTTAAGCATCTGCATCGCCCCTGCAAACATACCCCAGAGCATCACCGGCACCAGAGCGGCCCGCAGCCACCAGGGTGCAACCGCCCGCAGCCCGTCGGAGAGGTTTTCAAACAGGCGGCTCATGCGGCCGGTGACACCGCCCATGACGGGCAGATAGATCAGCGCCACCACCAGCGATGCCGAGAGCACGAAGATCAGCGTGACCGGCAGCATTCCCATGAATTCACCGGGGACACCGGGCCAGAACAGCATCGGCAGAAAGGCACAGAGCGTGGTCGCGGTTGAGGAAACCACCGGCCAGAACATCCGCTGCGCCGCCTCGACATAGGCGTGCATCGGGCCGGTGCCCTCCTTGATCCGCTTGTCGGCGTATTCGACCACCACGATGGCGCCATCCACCAGCATACCCACTGCAAGGATCAGGCCGAACATCACGATATTGGAGATGCTCACGCCCATCACCGCAAGGAAGGCAAAACACAAAAGGAAGGAGGTCGGGATTGCAAAACCGACCAGCAGCGCGGCACGGCTGCCAAGCGCCGACAGCACCACGATCATCACCAGAGCAACAGCGGTCAGGACCGAACCTTCCAGCTGGCTCACCATGGAGCCGACGACGCGGCTCTGGTCGTTGGAGGTGCCGACGGAGACGGCGGCCTTCAGCTCGGGTGGCCATTTGGTCTTGGCCTCGGCCAGGGTTGCCTTGACCAGATCCACCGTGTCGATCAGGTTGTAGCCCTTGCGCTTGACCACCTGCAACGCCACCGTATCCTCGCCGTTGAACCGCGCGGTGCCGCGACGATCCTCGAAGGTGAAATTGATCGTTGCCAGCTCGCCCAGGGTGACCACGCGGTCGCCATTGGTCTTCACTGGCAGCTCGTAGATGTCGCGCACATCATCAAAGGATGACGGGATCTTCACGGAGAAGGTGCCCTGATTGGTTTCCACCTCACCGGCGGCGATCAGCTGGTTGTTGTTCTGCACAACGGTGATCAGTTCAAGCGCGGTGACGTTATAGGCCTCCAGCCGCAGCGGGTCGATCAGCACCTCGACCATCTCGTCGCGATTGCCGGCGATCCCGGCTTCGAGCACCGGTTCCAGCGCCTCAAGATCGTCCTGCAAGTCCTTGGCGATACGGGCCATCGTGCGTTCGGGCACGGCACCGGTCAGGTTGACGATGACGATGGGGAATTCTGAGAAGTTGATCTCGTTGATGGTGTATTTTTCAGCCCCCTCGGGGAAATCGGCCTCGGCGGCATCCATCGCGTCACGGACATCTGCCATGATCGCGGTCTTGTCCCAGCCAAAGTCGAACTCAAGCGCCACACCGGCGTAGCCTTCGGCGGCGGTTGAGGACATCTTGTCCAGCCCGTCGAGATCGGCCAGCTCGGTCTCCATCACCTTGACCAGCAGGGTCTCGGCATCCTCAGCGGAGATGCCGGGGAAGGGGACAGAGATGAACAGCGCGGGGATTTCGATATCCGGCTCGCCCTCTTTGGGCAGGCTGGCATAGGCAAAGCCGCCGACCAGCAGCGAAATGGCGATGAACGCCAGGATCATACGGGCCCGTTCTGCGGCCCAGCTGACGATACCGGTCATTGGGTAACCTCTTTATAGGTGGGCTCAACAGCGACGCCCGCAACAACAAAATCCTGCCCGACAACAATCACATCCGCCTGTTCAGGCAGGCCGCTAACCCAGACACCGCTGGCCTCATCCCGCAGGAGGCTGACGGGGTAAAATCCGACCGTCCGATCCTCTTTGACCACGCGCACGCCCAGCTGGCCGTCATTGTTCAGCGTCAGCGAGGATTGCGGCAGGTAATGCGCCTTGGAACCTTCGGCGGAGATCACGATATCGGCGGTCTGGCCGTCGCGGATCGCCAGATCCGGGTTCGGCACGGTGATTTCCACCTCAAATGTGCGGGTGGTGGGATCGGCCGAGCGGCTGATAAAGGTCACCTTGCCCGCAGCCAGACGCCCGTTTGCCAGTTCGGCGCGGGCCATGGCGCCAATGGTGACGCGGTTGACTTCGGCTTCTGGCACGTAACCGACCAGTTTGATGGTTTCGAGCTGGATCACCGTTGCACAAAGACTGCCGGGCTGCATCAGGCTGCCCAGTTCGGCGGTGTCGCTTTCCAGCAGCCCGTCAAATGGTGCGAGGATATCCAGACGCGACAGTTCCTTTTCAGAGGCGGCAACCTGTGCCGAGGCGGCTTCGATGCCCGCGCTGGTGGTTTCCAGCCCGGTTTCCGCCGTTGCCACGCCCGCCACCGCAGAGCGCTCGGCAGCCTGCGCCGAAGCCAGCCGGGTTTCAGAGGCAAAGCCCCCTTCGGAGAGTTTCGCCGCAGCGGTCAGATTGATCTGCGCCTCGCGCAGCCGCGCGCGGGCCTCTTCCAGCCGGGCCTTAGCCTCGGGGACGCGGATTTTCGCTTCGCTCAGCCGGGCCTTCGCCTCCAGCAGGGCTGAGGGGCGGGTGCCGGGATCCAGCTTGCACAGCAGATCGCCAGCCTTCACCTGCGCACCCTTGCGCAGCGGTTCGGACAGGACGGTGGATGTGGTTTCAGACCGGACCTCAACCTCGCGGATGGCCTGGGTCTGACCACGTAGCACGACAGCGCTGTCGATACCCCGGGCGCTGCTGCGGATGGCGACAACCCCGACCGGCGATTTGCCGGTCTCCTTGGTATATGCCGCCGCCGCTGCAACGGCTCCGGTTGGATCAGCGGCGTCAGCGGCTGGGGCCGCAGCGTCCGCATCAGATGGGGCAGCCACCGCGTCCACGTCGCTCTGCTCCCCCCGGGCGAAGGCAAGAAGCGCATCCCGCTCGATCACGGCATAATACAAGCCTGCTGTTACAACAGCAGCAGTTATCAGGGGAATTACACGCATCTTGGGCCTTCCTAAATTCATAGTCATCCCATCCGGGACATATAGAACCACTCAACAACCATACCATTAATTCGGCATGTTCAGGCGAACTCGCGCTAAGTGATATGGGCGATATAGGCATTGTCCATACTAAACTCTGTAGTTCAGTTCACATTTTTTGCCTTTTTGGAGCGGTTTGTGCGGGATCGGGCACAACAGGGCCACTTGGCTTGGCACCGGTTGCACTGTAAGAGAAGCAGAACACAGGAAACTTTCCGGCAAGCGCGGGGGCGGTTGCCGGATCTGCCAGGGACATTTTCATGAGCGACACCGACAGCTTTATCGATGAGGTGACAGAAGAGGTCCGTCGCGATCGCCTGTTCAAGATACTCAAACGTTATGGCTGGATTGGCGGCGTGGCCGTGGTGCTGATCGTGGGCGGGGCGGCGCTGCGCGAATACAACCGCGCCCAGACCGAGGCCGCCGCGCAGGCGCTGGGTGACCAGATGATCGCCGCGCTGGACAGCGACGACAGCGCGGCCCGTGCCAATGCGCTGGGTGCCATCACCGCTGAAACCGCCGGAGGCGATACGGTGCTGAAGCTGTTGCAGGCCGGTGCTCTGGCCGACGCAGGCGAGCGCGCGGCCGCTGTTGAGCGGCTGAATGCGGTGGCCAGCAATGGCGAGATGCCAGTGATCTATCGCCATATCGCGACCTTCAAGGCGCTTGGCCTGCAGCAGGACAGCCTGCCCATCGCCGACCGCCGGATCCAGTTCGAGGCGCTGGCCCAGCCCGGTGCGCCGCTGGCGCTGCTGGCGCAGGAACAGCTGGCCCTGATCGACATCGAAGACGGCAATGCCGAGGCCGCTATCACCCGTCTGCGCGAGATTATTGCGTCGGCGGCGGTCACCTCGGACTTGAAAGACCGTGCCTCGCAAGTGATTGTGGCGCTTGGGGGAGCGCTGGAGCCGGCCGCGGCACCAGAAGGCTGAGGACAATATCTGCGCTGACGGGCGCAGCGAGAAACGTGCAGTATAAGTGCAGTAACGGGGCAGGGTAATGACGGCAGTAACAAGCTTTTGGGGAGCAAGGGGCATTCTGGCAGGAACCGCATTGGCGTTGGTCCTGTCCGCCTGCACCGAGCCTGAGGTCATCCTGCGCGGTGAACGTCTGGATCTGCGCGATGACAGCGTCGCCGTGGTGACCAATGAAACCCGCGCCATTGCCCTGCCTGCGGCACGCAGCAACACCAGCTGGCCACAGGGCCCCGGTGTCGAAGGGCTGCGGCCGGTCCACCCGGCGCTTGCCGCCGCTCCAAACGCGATCTGGTCTACCTCCATCGGCGCGGGCGACAGCCGTCGTCAGCGCATCACTGCCACGCCGGTTGTCGGCGATGGCCGCATCTACACGCTGGACAGCGGCGCCAGAGTTTCCGCCGTTGCCACAAACGGGGCCTTGCAGTGGCAGAGCGAGCTGCTGCCTGCCTCCGACAGCTCCGGTCAGGCCACCGGCGGCGGTTTGGCGTTTGACAATGGCGTGGTTTATGTCTCCTCCGGCTATGGTGTGCTGACCGCGCTGGATGCAGCGACCGGCGCGACCCTCTGGCGGCAGGAGCTTGAGGCGACCGGCTCGGGGCAGCCCACCGTGCACGATGGGCTGATCTATCTTGTGGCCGGCGATGACACCGGCTGGGCGGTCCATGCCAAGGATGGCCGGATTGCCTGGCAGATCCAGGCCACCCCAAGCCCGTCAAATATCCTGGGCGCGCCTGCGCCTGCGGTGACCTCCGATCTGGCGATTTTTGCCTTTGGATCCGGCGATCTTACCGCGACCTTCCGCAAGGGCGGCCTGCGCCGCTGGAACGCCTCGGTTGCGGGCAAGCGGATCGGGCGGACGATTTCGCGGATCAGCGATGTGACCGGCTCGCCCGTGGTGTCCGGCAACCGCATGTATGTCGGCAACCAGTCCGGGCGTACTGCGGCCTTTGATCTGGCGGCTGGCGATCGTCTGTGGACCGCCCCCCATGGCGCGGTGGATCCGGTCTGGGCGGTTGCGGGCAGTGTTTTCCTGATCAGCGATCTGGGCCAGCTGCTGCGGCTGGACGCGGACAGCGGCGAGGCGATCTGGGCGGCCGATCTGCCCGGATACTTGAAGGACAAACCCCGCAAGCGGGGCGCCATCGTGGCGCATCACGGCCCGGTGGTGGCCGGGGGGCAGGTGGTTGTCGCCTCCAATGATGGGCTGCTGCGCTTTTTCAGCCCCGAAAGCGGAGCACTGCTGCGCACGGTTGCGGTGCCGGGCGGTGCCAGCACCGCGCCGGTGGTGGCTGGCGGCACGCTTTATGTCGTGTCGACCAAGGGACAATTGCACGCTTTCCGATAGCGCTTTGATGCGGTAGGAGAGGGTTAAACAGCGATGTGCTCTGGCAGGGCACGCGCAGATGCGCTATGGGGCGCGTCTGAATCGCAGAAAGTTGGTCTGATGTCTTTTACCCTCGCTATTGTGGGCCGCCCGAATGTGGGCAAATCCACACTGTTCAATCGTCTCGTCGGCAAGCGGCTGGCGCTGGTGGATGACCAGCCCGGCGTCACGCGCGATCTGCGCGAAGGGGAAGCGCGTCTTGGCGATCTGCGCTTTACCGTGGTGGATACCGCCGGTCTGGAAGATGCCACCGACAACTCGCTGGAAGGGCGGATGCGCCGCCTGACCGAGCGGGCGGTCGATATGGCCGATATCTGTCTGTTTATGGTCGATGCCCGCGTTGGTGTGACTCCGGTTGATCAGATGTTTGCCGAAATCCTGCGCAAGAAATCCGCGCATGTGATTCTGGCCGCCAACAAGGCCGAGGGCAATGCCGCCGACGCCGGTGTTCTGGACGCCTGGGGGCTGGGGCTGGGAGAGCCGATCCGCCTGTCCGGCGAACATGGTGAGGGTCTGAACGACCTTTATGCGCAGCTGATGCCGCTGGCGGATGAGTTTGAAAAACGCGCCAAGGACGACAGCCCGGAGATTGACGTCGTGCTGGATGAGGACGCCGAGGAGGATGACCTCTCGGTGCCGATGCCGACCCGCAACAAACCGTTGCAGGTGGCGGTTGTCGGGCGTCCGAATGCGGGTAAATCCACCCTGATCAACAAGATCCTCGGTGAGGATCGCCTGCTGACCGGGCCCGAGGCTGGGATCACCCGCGATGCGATCTCGCTACAGATCGACTGGCAGGATGTGCCGATGCGGATCTTTGACACCGCAGGTATGCGCAAGAAGGCCAAGGTGCAGGAAAAGCTTGAGAAACTTTCTGTGTCGGACGGTCTGCGGGCCGTGAAATTTGCCGAGGTTGTGGTGGTCCTTCTGGATGCGGCAATCCCGTTTGAACAACAGGATCTGCGCATTGCCGATCTGGCCGAGCGTGAAGGCCGCGCGGTTGTGGTTGCGGTGAACAAATGGGACATCGAGGACGAAAAGCAGGAAAAACTGCGCAATCTGAAAGAGGCCTTTGACCGGCTGCTGCCGCAGCTGCGCGGCGCGCCGCTGATCACCGTGTCGGCCAAGACCGGCAAGGGTCTGGACCGGCTGCACGCGGCCATCATGCGTGCCTATGACGTCTGGAACCGCCGGGTGCCAACAGCGGCGCTGAACCGCTGGCTGACGGGGATGCTGGAACAGCACCCGCCGCCAGCCCCGCAGGGCAAACGGATCAAGCTGCGCTATATGACCCAGGCCAAGACCCGTCCGCCGGGCTTTGTGGTGATGTGTTCGCATCCCGACAAGATGCCCGAGAGCTATAATCGCTATCTGGTCAACGGGCTTCGGCAGGATTTCGACATGCCGGGCACGCCCATTCGTCTGACGCTGCGCTCGCAGTCGGACAAGAACCCCTACAAGGGCAAGAAAAAAGCGCCGCCGTCGAAGCTGCGCAAACATCTGGAAGGCCGCCGCAGCTGAGCGTTGCCGTGCTGACCGCAGGATGAGATTTCGGGCAGCCCCTTCGAGGGCTGCCTTTTTTCATGGGGCGCGCGGCTTCACGCCTGCGACCTTGGCCCCATTTGACCGCAAGCCATTGGCTTTGCTAGGCTTCACCATAGATTATTGAAAGCCGGGGTGGCTTCTCTGCGCAATCTGATGCCGGTCGGGCGGCCGGACCCTCAGATGCGGGGCGCCGCGTCGGGGTATTGTGGGGTATTCACAGTGGCGGTCTGAGCGTCGCCGGGCCACGGGCAATTTGCCTCAGGCCATCGTCATTTCAGCGTCACACTGCGTCTCTAAGGAACATTTCATGGATCTGAGAGCATATACGCGGACTTATTGCGAGAAGGATAACCGGCTGGCGGCGCTCAGCTATTTTGGGACGTTTGCGGTCTATTTCCTGTCGCTGTCACTGGCGATCCGCTACGCCGACATCTGGTATCTGATGGCGCCTGCCGGGGTGGTTTTTGCCTTTGCGGCGGTGCGGCTTTATGTGCTGCAACATGACACCGGGCATCATTCGCTGTTCGAAACCCGATGGCAGAACGAAGTCGCAGGCCATGTGCTGTCGCCCTTCACCTTTGCGCCGTTTGAGGTGATGAAACAGAACCACAATGAGCATCACGCCTATGTCGGCAATCTGGAACACCGCGAGTCCGGTGAGATCCACACCATGACGCTGCGCGAATGGCAGGCGGCGGGCTGGGCGCAGCGGCTGGTCTATCGGCTGTATCGCAACCCGTTTGTGCTGGTGCCGCTGGGGGCGGCGTTCACCTATTTCATCCGCTATCGCTGGCCGAAGAACACGCTGCGCTTTGGCGTCCTGGGGGTGGTGCTGCACAATGTGGTGATCGTGCTGCTGCTCGCGCTGCTCTATGCCATCGCGGGGATGACCGGGGTGCTGATCTGGCTGGGGTTTTCCTTCCTTGGTGGGATGATCGGGGTGTTTCTGGTCTATCTCCAGCATAATTTTGAGGACACCTATTGGGATCGTCGGCCGGACCTCAATCCGCAGGTGGCCGCCCTTCAGGGATCATCGTGCCTCGATTTTGGCTGGTTTTTTGACTTTGCAGTCGCCAATATCACGCTTCATGACATTCATCATTTCAACGCCCGCATTCCCAGCTACCGGCTGCGTCGGTGCCACCACAATCTGCCGCCGGAGATTGCCCCGCGCCGGATCAAATTTGGCGAGGCGGTCCGCGCCATGGGGCTGAAACTCTGGGATGAGGAGCAGCAGCGGCTGGTGCCATTCCCGCAGCAGGCGGCAGGATCGGTCGCCGTGGCGGGTGGGATGCAGGCGACCAACAGGCAGGAGACCTCATGACATCCATTGCAACACTTCCCGGTGTCGGTCCTGCCTTGGCGCAGGTTCTGGCACAAAACGGCTGCGCCACGGTTGAGGCGGTTGCCGGAAAAACGCCGGAGGAGCTGAGCCGGATCCCGCGTATCGGCCGGCTGCGCGCGCAGAAGCTTGTGGCCGAGGCGCGCAAGGCGCAGCAGGTCGCTAAGGGCGCCGGGACCGGACCGGATCACCGTGCCAATGGCGCCACGTCCGCGACAGCGGCGCGCAATGGCGCGGATACCCAGACGGGCGATGCCGCGCAGCTCAGCTCGGCGCTTGCTGCGGCCGAGGCCGCCCGCCGCGCTGCGGAGGCCAAGGCGGAGAGGGCCGTCACCAAGGCCAAGAAGGCCGCCAAACAGGCCGCAGCCCTGGCCGAGGAATTCGCCGCCGCAAAGGTGAAGGCCAAAGCCAAGGCAAAGCGGGTGAAGGCCAAGGCAAAACGCGCCATCGAGAAGGAAAAGGCCAAGGCCAAGGCGATCCTTGAGGCCAAGAACAATCCAAAGAAAGACGGCAGTAAAAAAGACGGCGCCAAGAAAGACGCCAAGAAGGAACCTGCCAAAAAAGCCTCCGCCCGGAAAGAGACCGGCAAGAAGGAGGCAGGCCGCAAGAAGGCCAGTGCGAAGAAACAGGACGATTCTGCCGCTGCCGCAAAGGGCAGGAAGAAATAGGCCTCACCGGAGGCGCGTCTCGCGAGAAAAGGAAAACCGGCGCTGGGGTGCGCCGGTTTTTATATTCTATTAACAGGTTGCAGTGCTCTGTTAAACCAGATCACCTGCCGCCGTCAGGGTCAGGCGACCGCCCAGGTAGGGGGCAAGCACCTCGGGCAGTTTGACGGAGCCGTCTTCCTGCTGGCCGTTCTCCAGCACCGCAATCAGGCAGCGCCCGACCGCCAGACCGGAGCCGTTGAGCGTGTGCAGATATTCCGGCTTGCCACCGTCCGCAGGTTTGAACCGGGCGTTCATGCGGCGGGCCTGAAAATCACCGGTGGTGGAGACCGAGGAAATCTCTCGGTAGGTGTTCTGACCCGGCACCCAGGCCTCGATGTCAAAGGTACGGCGCGCGCCAAAGCCCATGTCGCCGGTGCACAGCACGACGGTGCGGTAGGGGATGCCCAGTTTCTCAAGGATCCCTTCGGCGCAGCGCAGCATACGCTTCTGCTCATCATCGGACTGGCTGGGGTGGACGATAGAGACCATCTCCACCTTCTCGAACTGGTGCTGACGCAGCATGCCGGAGGTATCCTTGCCGGCGCTGCCCGCCTCGGAGCGGAAACACAGCGTATGCGCGGTCATGCGGATCGGCAGGGCAGCCTCGTCAAGCGTGTCGCCCGCAACGGAATAGGTCAGCGGCACCTCGGAGGTGGGCACCAGCCACCAGCCATTGGTGGTCTGATAGCTGTCATCGCCAAATTTGGGCAGCTTATCGGTGCCATACATCGCCTCATCGCGCACCAGAACCGGGGAATTCACCTCGGTCAGGCCGTTCTCATCGACATGGGTGTCGACCATGAACTGCGCCAGCGCGCGGTGGATACGGGCCACGGCGCCCTTCAGCAGCACAAAGCGAGAGCCGGAGATTTTGGCGGCGGTTTCGAAATCCATCGCAGCTGCGACGCCCTTGATTTCAAAGTGCTCTTTCGGTTCAAAGGCGAAATTGGGGATCGCCCCCCATTTGCTGACCTCGACATTGTCGTCCTCATCCGCGCCCTCGGGCACGTCCTCGGCGGGCAGGTTGGGAATGCGGGCCAGCACATCGGTGAGCTTGGCGTCCAGTTCCTTGGCCTCGGTCTGCAGGGTGGCGACTTCGGCTTTCTTGCCGGCCACTTCCGCGCGCAGACGCTCGAATTCGGCATCGTCCCCCTTGGCCTTGGCCGCGCCGATGGCCTTGGCCGCCTTGTTCTGGTCGGCCTGAGCGGTTTCGGCCGCCTGGATTTTGGCCCGGCGGGTTTCATCCAGCGCCAGGATGTCAGAGGACATCGCCGCATCCCCACGCCGCGCCAAAGCGGCGTCAAAAGCGGCAGGGTTCTCGCGGATCGCGCGGATGTCATGCATGGGGGTGCTCCTAAAGCGTTGAATCAGTGCCGCCAGCATATGCCGGATGGGGGCGGGAAGGGGAAGAGGGCGCGCACGTTTGCCGCCGGGGTGTTGTGGGATGGCACGCTAGGGGGCGGTGGTCTACTCGTCCGGTGCCGTGGGCGGGATGTAGTTGTCGGGGTCCGTTTGCCATTTCTTCCATTGTTGGCGCGCTACATTAGAAGTCATTTTATGTCTCGGCCAATGCCCGGGCCAGTTTGGGCTATCAGGCCCGCTTCCATCAGGCAAAATAGTGCCCAGAGTACCAAAACCGCTAGCGAGTTGTTCGTGACTTATCCTCACCTTGGTAAAATTAAGTTGGTTTAGTAAGGAATTGGAGAAATCGGCATAGTCTAGGGTCGTCGACTGATCAAACTGCGCTTCGCTGAGATTTGCATCGCGCATCCGGGTTCCCACAAGACGCGAACCTTGAAGTCGTGCTTTCCGGAGGTATGCCTGCTCTAACGTCGCCCAGCTCAGGTTTGCTCCGTGCATACTCGCTTCGTAGAGCTGTGCGCCCTGCATGTCGGCATCGACAAAGCGCGTGCGCTCCATATATGCTCCGTTTAGCACCGCTTCCTGCATCTGTGCTTCGGTGAAAGTTGCGTTCTGCACCCGTGCCCAACTGAGATCTGCGCTTTGCAAGTGTGCCCCACAAAGGCTGGCGTTCTGTATCTGTGCTCGGTGGAGGCATGTCCCTTGCATCCGAGCGTTCACAAATAGGGCCCCTTGTAGCCGTAGCTTCGATAGGTCGAACCCCTGTAAATTAGCCTCTCGCAGGTCGATAGTTATCCTATTCGGGTCTACGCCGTCGATACTTCGCATGCGGCCTAATACTTGCACCGCGTTTTCCATGTCTGATCGCTTCACCGTGAGGCCCTGCGCCCATGTTCGCAATTCTTTCGTTGCCACATCTTCTGGCGGAATTTCTGGGGGTACTTCGCGAGAGAGTTCGCGCACATAAACGCTGAGCAGTCGCGAAACTCGGGGAGCTGTGTCCGGGCGCTCCTTCACCAGCCCTTCCAGTCGATCAATGGCGGCGTTGCGGCGGGTTATGTCGTCTTCCCAGATATTTTGCTTCTGCTCTTCGTCCCAGCGCTGGCGCATGGCGTGCAGGTCTTCGGTGGCGGCGTTGATCTTGTCGTTGAACAGGGATTCATCAGCTGTCTTGTTGGCCTCGCGCGTCAGTCGGATCCGGATCAGGGTGAAAGGCAGCGCCACCACCGCGCCAAGGGTTGCAGTCATCGCCGCCAGACGCAGCAGGGCGAAACGGGCAGATGCCTCTGCCAACGGATTTTGTGGGACCACAAACCAGATCAGCTCCCACAGCATCAGCAGCAGACCGGTGAACAGCGCCAGAAACAGGCCGGACCACATCAGGGCAAGCAACAGAAACAGCCCGTCGCCGAACTGTCCCAGTCCCAGAATATCTTTGAGGCGGTCTAGCGGATCGGTGTGCTTGCCCTCCGAGCGGGGCATGGCTGCATAGACGACAGCCACCGCCAGTACAAAGCCAGCGAGGGCAACAATCGCCCAAAAATGCTTGGGATCAATCGGCAGGGTAATCGTGGTCATATGGGCAATCTGGATCTGAAATGGGTTGTAAAAACCCTCTCATCGCTCCCGCCATGGGTCAACTGCGTTTGCGGTATCGCAACTGGCCCCGTTAGCCTTGCAAAGCCCCGGGCCAGCGCATAGGTTCCCCTGCAAAATTAAGGGCGTCTGAAGCGCCTGTCACACAGAAGGAATATCCCATGGAAGGTGGCGCACTCGCCCAGTTTCTCCCGCTCATTCTGATCTTTGCGATCATGTATTTCCTGCTGATCCGTCCGCAGCAGAAAAAACTGAAGACCCATCAGGCGATGGTCGAGGCGCTGCGCCGGGGCGATCAGGTGGTGACCCAGGGTGGCATCATCGGCAAGGTGGCCAAGGTCAAGGACGATCGCGAGATCGAAGTGGAAATCGCCGAGGGTGTGAAAATCCGCGTGATCAAATCCACCATCGCGCAGGTTCTGAACAAGACCGAGCCGGCAGCGTAAGTATCCCCGCTTAACCAACTGAAAAGGCAGGGCAATGCTGCAAATTGATCTCTGGAAGCGGGTTCTCATCTGGCTGGTCTGTGTGACCGGCCTTTTGCTTGCCCTGCCAAATGCGTTTTACACGCGCGTCGAGCAGGCCAATGACGCCGCCGCCGAAATAATCGCGAAGGGCGAAAGCCCCGCGCGGCTGGACGTGGCGGGCCAATGGCCGTCGTTCATGCCGTCGTCGCTGGTCAACCTTGGTCTGGACCTGCGCGGTGGCGCACATCTTCTGGCGGAGGTGAAGGTGGCCGACGTCTACGGCGCGCGCATGGATGCGCTCTGGCCTGAAGTGCGCGACGCTTTGCGCCCTGAGCGCGGTGAGGTTGGCACCTTTCGCCGCCAGCCCGCACCGGAGGGGCAGATTCGTCTGAAGATCTCTCAGCCCGAGGGCATGGCCCGCGCGCTGGAGGTTGTGCGTGGTCTGGCCAATCCGATCACCAGCCTGACTGGCGCCGGGGCCACGGATATCACCGTGTCCGGGACCGGTGACATTCTGACCGTAGAGCTGAGCGAGCAGGAGAAGCTGGCCTCTGATGACCGCACCGTGCGTCAGGCGTTGGAAATCATCCGCCGCCGGATCGACGAGGTGGGCACCCGAGAGCCGACCATTCAGCGCCAGGGCAGCGACCGGATCCTGATCCAGGTGCCCGGCATCGGGTCGGCGTCTGAGCTGAAGGCGATCATCGGCACCACCGCCCAGCTGACCTTTAACCCCGTCGTGGGGCGCGGCACGGACGCCGATGCCAATGCGGGTGTCGGCAACAAAGTCGTGCCGTCGCTGGACGAAAATGGTGTGTTCTACACCGTTGAGGCTGCACCGGTTGTGACCGGTGAGGAGCTGGTGGATGCGCAGCCGTCGTTTGATCAGAACGGCCGCCCGGCGGTCAGCTTCCGTTTCAACACCACCGGTGCGCGCAAGTTCGGCGACTATACGGCCGAAAACATCGGTTCGCCCTTTGCTATCGTGCTGGATGAGGAGGTGGTCTCCGCCCCGGTGATCCAGTCGCATATTCCGGGTGGCTCTGGCATTATCACCGGCAACTTCACCATCGAGGAAAGCACCAATATGGCGATCCTGCTGCGTGCAGGTGCGCTGCCTGCGGGGCTGGAGTTCCTTGAGGAACGCACGATTGGCCCGGAACTGGGTCAGGACAGCATCGACGCGGGCAAGGTTGCGACCATCGTCGCCTTTGTCGGGGTGCTGGTGTTCATGGCGCTGAGCTACGGTCTGTTCGGGATCTTTGCCAATATCGCGCTGATCCTCAATATCGCGCTTATCTTTGGCGCGCTGAGCCTGATTGGTGCGACGCTGACCCTGCCGGGGATTGCGGGTATCGTTCTGACGGTCGGTATGGCGGTGGATGCCAATGTGCTGATCTTTGAACGGATCCGCGAGGAGCTGAAGGCCGGTCGAGGTCCTGCACGGGCCATTGACGAAGGCTATTCCAAGGCGCTGAGCGCCATTCTTGACGCCAATATAACCACCTTCATCACCGCCGTGATCCTGTTCGCCATGGGCTCTGGCCCGGTGCGCGGCTTTGCGATCACGCTGGGGCTGGGGATTCTGACATCGGTCTTCACCGCGATCTTCGTGACGCGGGTGATCATCGTGATGTGGTTTGAACGGCGTCGTCCGAAAACAATCGAGGTCTGAGATGCGGCTGAAACTAATTCCCGAAAATACCTCGTTTGATTTCTTCAGACTCTGGAAACTGTGGCTGGGCATCTCTGCGCTGATGATCGTTGTCGGCTTTGCCTCCTTTGCCTTGCAGGGGCTGAATTTCGGCATCGACTTCCGCGGCGGCACCACCATCCGGACCGAAAGCACGACCGAGATCGACGTGGGCGCCTATCGCGGCGCGCTGGAACCGCTGGAGCTGGGGGACATCACCATCAGCGAGGTGTTCGATCCGACCTTTGACGAGGACCAGCATGTGGCCATGGTGCGCATTCAGGCGCAGGGCGATGGTGAGTCGATTTCCGGCGCAGTGATTGCGGATGTGAATGCAGCACTGGATACGGTGGCACCGGGGATCAAATTCGTCTCGGTGGAATCTGTAGGCCCCAAGGTCTCGGGTGAGCTGGTACAGACGGCGGTTCTGGCGGTCGCCCTCGCGATTGGCGCGGTTCTGATCTATATCTGGCTGCGCTTTGAGTGGCAGTTCGCGCTTGGCGCTGTTGCCGCGCTTGTCCACGATGTGGTGCTGACCATTGGCGTGTTCTCGGAACTGCAGATCAAGTTCGATCTGGCCATCATCGCGGCGCTGCTGACCATCGTCGGCTATTCGCTGAACGATACCGTGGTGGTTTTTGACCGGGTGCGTGAAAACCTACGTCGCTACAAGAAAAAGCCACTGGCCGAGGTTCTGAACATCTCGATCAACGAAACCCTCAGCCGGACGGTGATGACCTCGGTGACCACATTGCTGGCGCTGATCTCGCTTTATGTGCTGGGCGGCGATGTGATCCGGGGCTTTGTCTTTGCGATGATCTGGGGCGTCATCATCGGCACCTATTCGTCGATCTTCGTGGCCTCCACCATCCTGTTGTGGCTGGGTGTGAAACGCGACTGGACCAAGCCGTCGAACACTGCAGGCAACCAGTTCGCCAATATCGACGCCTGAGGGTTCAGACCGCGCGACGGATCAAAGGCCGCAGCCCCATGGGTTGCGGCCTCTTTTTATCGGCATATGCGGCGCTGGTATTTTGTCGCGGTGGCGGACATGTTATGCAGCCGGGCAGGGCAGGGTCGCCCGCCCACCACCCGACCACGTACAAAGGATGCACGCCATGCGTTTGAACGAAGTAGCCTATACGGATGCCCTGCCAATTGATGGCTATGGGCCGGGGTTCTTTCGGGTTGGCGGTGAGGTGCATCACGGCAATATCCTGACCGGGGCCACGGGGACCACGGACTGGGGTGGCTATGAGGACAGCGCGCCATTGCTGGCGCTTGCCGGTGATGTGGATGTGCTGTTCGTCGGCACCGGCGCCGAGGTGGCCCATATCCCCGCCGGTCTGCGCCAGCAGCTGGAAGGGGCCGGGATCGGAGTTGAGGCGATGAACTCCCCCGCCGCCTGCCGGACCTATAACGTGCTGTTGTCCGAGGGCCGCCGCATCGCGCTTGCGGCGCTTGCGGTCTGACTGTCGCACGTGCAGGCCTGGGCTTGATCTGGCGCAAGGACAGCGGCCGCCGGATCGGCTTTTTCGAAGCAGAACCAAATGGGTAGGCGGATTTCATGACAGTGACCATCGCAGGGCTGAGCATCGCGCGCGGCGGCGTTCCGGTGCTGGAGGGGGTGAGCTTTGCGCTGACACCGGGCCGGGCGCTGATCCTGCGGGGGCCAAACGGCAGCGGCAAGACCACGCTGCTGCGCACCATCGCCGGGCTGCAACCGCCGCTGGCGGGTGAGATCAGTTTTGACGGCGACGGCAGCGCCGAGGATTTTGCCTATGCCGGCCACGCCGATGGGATCAAGCTGACGCTGACAGTGGCGGAGAACCTGCGGTTCTGGGCGGCGATTTTTGCCACCGGGGCGATTGATGCCGCGCTGGATGCCTTTGACCTCCGGGGTCTGCGCGACCGGCAGGCCGGGGCGCTGTCGGCCGGACAGAAACGCCGCCTGGGTCTGGCGCGGCTGATGGTGACGGGGCGGCGCTACTGGATCCTGGATGAACCGACCGTCAGTCTGGACCGGGCCTCGGTGCAGCAGTTTGCACAGGTGGTGCAGCAGCATCTGGCCGGCGGCGGCGCGGCGCTGATCGCCACGCATATCGATCTTGGCCTGGATGGCGACACGCTGGATGTGGGCCGTTTTCGGGCCAGGCTGCCGGATCTCGACAATTTTGACGGAGCCTTCCTGTGAGGGCGCTGTTGCTGCGGGATCTGAAGCTGGCGCTGCGTGCCGGCGGCGGCTTTGGGCTTGGGCTGGCGTTTTTCCTGATTGTCACCGTGCTGGTGCCATTCTCGGTGGGGCCGCAGTCCGAATTGCTCAGCCGTATCGCGCCCGGCATCCTCTGGCTGGGCGCGCTCCTGGCCTGCCTGTTGTCGCTGGACCGTCTGCTGGCGCTGGACTGGGAGGATGGCACGCTGGATCTGATGGCCACGGCGCCGCTGCCGCTGGAGGCGGTGGTGACGATCAAGGCGCTGGCCCATTGGATCACCACCTCGCTGCCGCTGGTTCTGGCAGCACCGGTGCTCGCGGTTCTGCTCAACCTGCCGGGGCAGGGGTTTCTCTGGCTGGTGGTTTCGCTGCTGCTGGGCACGCCCGCGCTGTCGGTGATCGGTACCTTTGGTGCGGCGCTCACTGTTGGGCTGAAGCGGGGCGGTCTGCTGATGTCGCTTCTGGTGCTGCCGCTTTATGTGCCGACGCTGATCTTCGGAGCCGAGGCGGCGCGCCGGGGGGCCGAGGGCATGGCGGTAGAGACGCCGCTGTTGATGCTGGCCGGTATCTCGGCCGCCTCGCTGGCGCTGCTGCCCTTTGCCAGTGCCGCCGTGCTGCGCGTCAATTTGCGCTAGGATGAATGAATTGAGATCCCTTCAAGCAAGAGCTAAATAGCCACCATGTCGATCTGGGAATACGCCAATCCAAAGAAGTTCCTGACCACCTCGGAGCGGGTCTTGCCCGCGCTGTGGGTCACAGCTGCCGTGCTGACCTGTGTGGGGCTGGTCTGGGGGTTCTTCTTCACACCAGATGACTACCGGCAGGGGTCCACGGTGAAGATCATCTTCCTGCATGTGCCTTCGGCGCTGATCGCCATCAACGCCTGGTTCATGATGCTGGTGGCCTCGCTGATCTGGGTGGTGCGCCGTCATCATGTCAGTGCCCTGGCCGCGCGTGCCGCAGCGCCCGTCGGGGTGGTGATGACGCTGATCGCGCTGGTGACTGGCGCGCTCTGGGGCCAGCCGATGTGGGGCACCTGGTGGGTCTGGGACCCGCGGCTGACCTCATTCCTTGTGCTGTTCCTGTTCTACCTTGGCTATATCGCCCTGTGGGAGGCGATCGAGGATCCGGACACGGCGGCGGATCTCACCTCGATCCTGTGTCTTGTCGGCTCCGTCTTTGCGGTGCTCAGCCGCTATGCGGTGAACTTCTGGAACCAGGGTCTGCATCAGGGCGCGTCGCTCTCGCTCGACAAGGAGGAGAATGTGGCCGATGCGTTTTCCAACCCGCTCTATGTCTGCATGATCGGCTTTGGCTTGATGTTTCTGGCGCTGGTGCTCTACCGGACCGGCACGGAAATCCGCGCCCGCCGGATCCGTGCGCTGATGCTGCGTGAAAGGATGGACGCATGATGCCCGATCTTGGAAAATATGCCGTTGAAGTGCTGTCTTCCTACGGCGCCTCGCTGGTTCTGCTGGCCGGACTGCTGGTGATCACCTTCGCCCGTGGTCGCCGGATACGGCGGGAGATGCAGGCAATGGAACAACAGATGCAGACCCGTGGAGGTGCGCCCCGTGGCTAAGATTTCTCCCGTGATGGCGCTGCCGGTTCTGGTTTTTGGCGGGCTGGTGGCCCTGTTTCTGGCTGGCATGTTCCGCGATGATCCCGAAAGCCTGCCCTCAGCGCGCGAAGGTCAGAGCGCGCCGCCGGTTGTGCTGACCGATTTTCCCGGTGAACCCGGGTTCGACGATGCCACGCTGCGTGACGGCAGCGTGAAACTGGTGAATTTCTGGGCCAGCTGGTGTGGCCCCTGCCGGGTGGAACACCCGAGCCTGGATGCGCTGTCCAAGGAAGGGCTGGCGATTTACGGGGTGAACTACAAGGATCAGGAAGACAATGCCGTTGGCTTTCTGAACGAGCTGGGCAATCCCTATACGGCCATCGGTCGCGATGAGGCAGGTCGGATGGCGCTGGACTGGGGTGTCTATGGCGTGCCGGAAACCTACGTCATCGACGGTAAGGGCACTATCATCCTGCGTTTTGCCGGTCCTATCACGCAGCGGGTGATCGACAGCACCCTGCGCCCGGCACTGGAGCGTGCGGCAGCCAACTGATGCGGCTGCCATCGGCGGGCGGCGCAGGCCTGGCGGGGCAAGCAGGATCCGATCCTAGCCGAGCTCATAGGTGCGGAAGATCTGTTCGTCCTGTATGAACTCTGCCAGCCGATCAAAATCACCGCGTTCTGCCCGCCAGGTGAGATAGGCGCTCTGGACCTCGCTGTTTTCCCAGATCTGGAAAATGACCACCTCGCCGCGCTCTGGTGCCAGCAGGAGATGGGCCTGGATACAGCCCTGAAAACGACGGGTTTCCGGCATCAGTTTCTGCAGCGCCGCGACCAGCTCGTCGTAGAGCTCGGGGATCGCCGTGATGGTGACAATGATAGCTTCTTTTTCAGGAGTGTCGTTCACTGGGCATCCGTCTGAGTTTAGTGCGTCTTGAGGGCGGCTGAGCACAACCTGTTGCATCTGGCAGTGCCGTCGTTACGCGGCTGCTAGATCTGTTGATAAATCCTAGACGGGCCGGCAGCCCGCCGTCCAGTTCGAAGTTTACGTCACGGCATCTTGATGCGATGATTCCGATTGGCCCCGCGAGTTTATGCCTGAATTCATCGTGTTGAAAACAAAAACGGGTGCCCCGAAGGGCACCCGCGTTGATCGCTCAGATGCAGTGACCCGCGCCTGCCTTAGGATTTGGCGAGGTTGCGCAGCACGTAATGCAGCACGCCGCCATGTTCGATGTACTCGATCTCGGGCGCGGTATCGATGCGGCACTTCAGGGTGATGGTCTTGGTGGTGCCATCGCCGTAAGTGATGTCGCAAGGAACTTCCTGCTGCGGCTTGATGGTGTCCAGACCGTGGATCGAGACCGTCTCATCGCCGGTGAGCTTCAGCGTCTTGCGCGTGTCGCCGCCGGTGAACTCAAACGGGATCACGCCCATGCCAACCAGATTGGAGCGGTGGATACGTTCGAAGCTCTCGGCGATGACCGCCTTGACGCCCAGCAGGGCCGTGCCCTTGGCCGCCCAGTCGCGCGAGGAGCCCGCACCATATTGTTCGCCGCCGAAGACAACCAGCGGGGTACCCTGTTCCTGATAGGCCATGGAGGCCTCGTAGACCGAGGTCTGTTCGCCATCGGGGCCTTTGGTATAGCCACCTTCGACACCGTCCAGCATCTCGTTCTTGATGCGGATGTTGGCAAATGTGCCGCGCATCATGATCTCGTGGTTGCCACGACGCGAGCCGTAGGAGTTGAACTCACGCGGCTGCACCTGACGGTCCAGCAGATACTGGCCAGCCGGGGTGGTGGTCGCGAAAGAGCCCGCCGGGGAGATGTGGTCGGTGGTGACCATATCGCCGAGGATTAAGAGCGGTTTTGCGTCCTTGATGTTGGAGATGGTACCCGGCTCAGAGCCCATACCCTGGAAGTAGGGCGGGTTCTGGATATAGGTGGAGCTTGCCGGCCAGTCGTAGGTCTCGGCGTCGGTGGTGTCCACCGCCTGCCATTTCTCGTCGCCTTTGAACACATCGGCGTATTTCGACAGGAAGGCTTCGCGAGTCACGGTTGCTTCGACCAGATCGGCGATTTCCTTTTGGCTCGGCCAGATGTCCTTCAGGTAGACATCCTTGCCGTCCTTGTCCTGGGCAATCGGATCTGACGCCAGATCAATATCCATGGTGCCCGCCAGCGCATAGGCAACAACCAGCGGCGGCGAGGCCAGATAGTTGGCGCGCACATCGGGGCTGATACGGCCTTCGAAGTTGCGGTTGCCGGACAGGACGGAGGTCGCCACCAGATCACCTTCGGCGATGGCATCGGACAGCTCCTGCTGGATCGGACCGGAGTTGCCGATACAGGTGGTGCAGCCATAGCCCACGAGGTTAAAGCCGATCTTGTCCAGATCTTCCTGCAGGCCTGCGGCCTCCAGATAGGCGGACACAACCTGCGAGCCCGGTGCCAGCGAGGTCTTGACCCAGGGCTTGCGATCCAGGCCGAGGGCAGCGGCCTTGCGCGCCACGAGGCCCGCGCCGATCATCACATAGGGGTTCGAGGTGTTGGTGCAGGAGGTGATCGAGGCGATCACGACCTTGCCGCTTTCCATGGTGTAGTCTTCGCCCTTGACGGCGACTTCCTTGCCCATGGGACGCTTGAAGGTCTCTTCCATTTCCTTCTGGAACGCCGCCTTGGCGCCGGTCAGGGCGACATAGTCCTGCGGGCGTTTCGGGCCGGAGATCGCAGGCACGATGGTGCCCATGTCGAGGCTCAGCGTGTCGGTGTAGATCGGGGCGTAATCCGCATCACGCCAGAAGCCGTTTTCCTTGGCGTAGGCTTCGACCAGCGCGATACGGTCTTCGTCGCGGCCGGTGTTGCGCAGGTAGCGGATGGTTTCTTCGTCGATCGGGAAGAAGCCACAGGTGGCGCCATATTCCGGCGCCATATTCGCGATGGTGGCGCGGTCCGCCAGCGGCAGCGTATCAAGACCGGTGCCGTAGAATTCCACGAATTTGCCAACCACGCCCTTGGCGCGCAGCATTTCCACAACCTTCAGCACGAGGTCGGTGCCGGTGGTGCCTTCGACCATGGCGCCGGTCAGCTCAAAGCCGATGACCTCGGGGATCAGCATGGAAATCGGCTGACCCAGCATCGCAGCTTCGGCCTCGATACCGCCAACACCCCAGCCCAGAACGGCCGCGCCGTTGACCATGGTGGTGTGGCTGTCGGTACCGACCAGCGTATCGGGGTAGGCGACCATCTCACCGTTCTGATCCTCATCGGACCAGATGGTCTGAGCGAGATACTCCAGGTTCACCTGGTGGCAGATGCCGGTGCCCGGGGGCACAACGCGGAAGTTGTTGAACGCGCCCTGACCCCATTTCAGGAACTGGTAACGCTCCATGTTGCGTTCGTATTCGCGGTCGACGTTCATCTGGAACGCGCGCGGGTTGCCGAACTCGTCGATCATGACCGAGTGGTCGATGACCAGATCAACCGGGTTCAGCGGGTTGATCTTCTGGGCGTCGCCACCCAGCGCCTTGATACCGTCGCGCATCGCGGCAAGGTCCACAACGGCGGGAACGCCGGTGAAATCCTGCATCAGCACGCGGGCCGGACGATAGGCGATCTCGCGGGGGTTCTTGCCGCCATTGGCGCCCCATTCGGCAAAGGCCTTGATATCGTCAGTGGAGACGGAGAAGCCGCCGTCCTCAAACCGCAGCATGTTTTCCAGCACCACTTTCAGCGCGGCAGGCAGCTTGGCAAAATCGCCAAGACCGGCTTCGGTTGCGGCGGGGATCGAGTAATAGGAGATCGACTTGCCACCCGCGCTCAGTTTGCGGCGCGTCTTGGCATTGTCCTGTCCGACGGTGATAGGCATGTTTGGCCTCCCTCTGGGATGTGAAAACAGGGAATTCGCTACCGGCTATCTGCAACAGGTCGGGCGTGCATTCAATAGCTGAAACGCCGCAGGCAGCATTTTTGTATGCAATAGTACACAAAATTTGCGCCAAGGTGGAATATTAACCCCAAACAGCACCGCGCACGGCCGTCTCAAGAATGATTGATTGGTCATTTCAGGCTCAGCCCGATAGATCCATAAGCCAGAGCAAAAAGGGTTTCTTGTATGAAATGGGTCGCATCGCTTTTTCTGGCCGTGTGGATGACGCTGCCAACCGGGGCCGCCGCGCAGAGCGCTGGCGCGGCCACCGATTTGGTGGTGGTGGAGCTGTTCACCTCGCAGGGGTGCTCCTCCTGTCCGCCTGCTGATGCGCTGCTGCGGCAGCTGACGGCGCGGCCTGATGTGCTGCCGCTGGCGCTGCACGTGGATTACTGGGATTATATCGGCTGGAAAGATCAGTTCGCCGATCCCGCCCACACCCGCCGCCAGAAAGGATACGCCAACGTCGGCGGGCGCCAGATGGTCTATACCCCGCAGATGATCGTCAATGGTCAGGACGATGTTGTCGGCGCCAATGCGATGGAGCTGACCGAGGTGATCGCCCGCCATCAGACCCGGCCGAGCCAGGTGTCGATCCGCATTGATGGCAGCGCCGCTGATGGCGTCGCTGTCGCGTTGCGCCGGGCCGATACCGCGCCGGTTCTGTCCGGGCCGATCTCGGTGCAGCTGGTGCGTTATGCGCCGCTGAAAACCGTGGATATCTCACGCGGGGAGCTGGCGGGCCGTCGGTTGGATTACGCCAATGTCGTCGAACAGATCGACCGCGTGGCGGATTGGGACGGGCAGGGCACGCTGGAGCTGACTGTGACGCTGACCGATGCCCGCCCGGCCGCACTGCTGGTACAGCAGGCGCCCTATGGTGCGATCCTGGCCGCAGCCAGGCTGAACTGAGACAGGCTGAACTGAAACAGGCTGAAGTGGGCCGGGCAAACCTGAGCCAGGCCAGACGAAGACCGCACGCCGCAGCACCCCGGGCAGGCTCAGGTCGCGTCCGGCTTCCGGTCTGCCGGTGTGGGTTTCGGGATCGGCACATAGGGTTTCCACCGCCGGTGGATCCAGAACCACTGCCCCATATGTTGCCGCACCAGTTCCTCCAGCCGTTTGCAGACGGTGGTGGTCATGGTGATCGGATCAGACGGGGCGATCTCCTCTTGCACCACAATCTCAAAATCGAGGCCATTGGGTTGGCGAATGGCGTAGACCGGGATCATCGCAGCCTTGTATTTCAGCGCCAGTTCGGCTGGCACGATGGAGGTCACGGCGGGTTCGCCGAAGAAGTCGATATTGACCCCGCCATGGGCATGCAGATCCGCCACGATGGCAATGATGCCGCCCTGTTTCAGGTGGCGGACCATCTCCATCATGCCGCGTTTTCCCTGTTCGAACATGGGCTTACCGGTCTTTTCAATGGCGCGCACATAGTGGTCGTTGAAATAGGGATTGGCCATCCGACGATAGAGCGCGCCCATGGCAAAGCCGCGCTTGATCAGATTGGCGCGCGCGGCGTCGTAATTGCCGAAATGGCCGGTGACCAGAATGACCGGACGCCCTTCGGCGCGGGCGCGTTCCAGCGCCGCCAGACCGGGGCCGGAGACCGGCGCCGCCCAGGCGCGCTCCAGAAAGGGTTGCCCGGCGTAGAGTTCCGCCACCACGCGCCCGACATTGTCGCTGACCTCATCGCAGAGACGCGCCACCTCCGCCTCCGGCAATTCGGGGCAGGTCAGCGCGAGATTGTCGCGCACCCGTTTGTGAAACCCCGCCAGCGGTGCAGCCTTGCGCATCACCCAGCCCATCGCCGGAATGCGTTTGTCATAGGGGATCAGACCCAGCGCGCCGATGATCGCGCGCAGCGCCAGATTGCTGGCGTAGTAGCTGGCGCGGCGGCCTGGGGACAGGGTGGAGGGATCAACGGGCATGTCCGGTCGGCCTGCAATTGAGGAAAGCAAAATCAGCCGCGACCATAAACGGCGGCGCCAACAGGCACAAGCAACCGACCCCGTGATCGGCAACGCAGCTCTTGGCCATACGTCCGCTCAGATCCGGTGGACGCGGCCCTGGGCCGCGCCGCCGTTGCGGGCGCTGAGATCAGTCCTCTTCGTCCTCGTCAGTGGCGCGCAGCTCGATCTCGCCGGAATTCACCAGCTCTCGCAATGCGTTGACGATCGTGCCCATGGCACCTTCTCCAACGCTGCGCTTGACCTTGCCCCGTTCGGCCACTTCCTCGCGGATGTTGTTGGCCATCCGGCTGGACATATTGGCCAGCATGAATTCGCTGGATTCCACATCGTCCTCGTCGGTGGCAAAGGCGATGGCGGTGACCAGATCCTGCTGCGCCAGAACGCGCGCGATCTTGGGCACATCGACGGGGCTGACGCGCTGTGAGATCAGAGCATAGGTGAAGATCGATTTGCGGACGTCACCGGCGAATTCCTCGTCTTCCTCATCCAGCGCGGTCAGCACCTCGTCACGTTTGCCCGCTGCCGCCTGGGTCAGGATGGCCCCCATGCGCTGGCCCGGCGTCTCTTCAAAGGCGACCTCGGGCCGCGCCTCGATCTGCGCGGCGAGGGACAGGCCAATGCGATCCACTGTATCCGGGGTCACGGCGGCGGTCTGACTGACAGCATAGGTGATGCGGCGGGCCACGGGACCGGGCAGGTGGATCAGCATCTGCGCCGCCTTGGTGGTGTCGAGTTTGGACAGAAGGACAGCGGCGACCTCGGTGCTTTCGGCCTGAGCCAGCTCCGCAAGCTCCTCTGGCGGCAGGGCGCGCAGACGCTCCCACGGGTCGCCAAACTGGCGCACGCCGGCCTCCTTGCGCAGGCGGCTGGCCGTCTGGCGGCTGATCTTGCCCTCCATCGCGGAGAGCGCACCAGCCAGACCATTGGGAAAGGAGAGGCCGACGTTGTCGAGCATTTCGGCAAATTCCCCGGCCACCTCATGCAGGGTGGTGCGGTCGATCAGCCCCATGCGGCCCATCTGCTGGGTCAATTCGATCTGCAAATCGTCCGGCAGCGATTCCAGCGGGATATCGGCCCCTTCGTTCAGCAGCAGGCGGACCACAATGGCGGCTTTGGCCTTGCCGCTGAGTTTGGATTTGGCGGCGGGCATACCACCGCCCATTGCGGGCATATCCAGCGCACCGCCACCCATGCCGCCCATCCCCATATCGCCGCCGCCGAAATCGCCGCCGAAATCCATCCCGCCAAGCGGAGCCGGGGCGGAGAAATCGCCAAAGTCATCTGAGGAGGCCGCCATGGGAAGCGCCAAAGCATTTTCATTCTGCATTTATGAGCCCTAGCCAAAAAGATTCTCTTTCTGTTGTCTCCAATCTAGGGCGCAAGCCGTAAAGAAATGCTGAAAATCAATAGCTTTGCGTCTGTCCCGACAAAAGCGCCTCGCGCAGCGAGACCTCGGCCCAACTGCCACTGCCGCCATCGGCGCGGATCAGTTTCCACTGCTCCAGCGCAAGACCGTATTTTCCTTCAGCTACAAACCCTTGCCCCATGTAAGACCGCGCCAGATGGTTCTGTGGATCCAGCGCAATGGCACGAGTGTAATAGGACATGGCCTGGTCCCGATAGCCCTGCTTACGATAGGTAAAGCCCCAATAGGTCAGCACCCGGCTATCCATCTGGTCAGGCATCGCCGCCAGCACCGCCTGCGCGTCGCCATAGCGCCCGGCATAGGCGAGTTCGCGCACGGCGTCATACATTTCATCCGGGTCGAGCGAGGAGTGTTTGGGCGCGACGCAGCGCTGTTTCTGATCGTCCCAGACCTTGGCGCCCTTGCAGGTCTTGGTGGTGTTGGTGGGCTTTGGCGCGGCGCTGTCATCGCTCCCCGCCGCCAATGACTGGCCTGCAAAGCCGGTGGCAAAAGCAGCCGAGAGCGCCAGCGCAGGCAGCGCGGCACAGCTGGCCCGCAGCACCGATGCGGGCAGAGAGCGGGCGAGGAGGGCGGTTCGTGTCGGGATGGCAGGCATGGGATTGTCCTTTTGTCGCGCGCGCCGCGGATCTGCGGCCTGAGGTGTCTTCACCTTAGAGGGTGGACCACCGGGGCGGGATAACAAGACAGTGAGGCGCAGCGGCACGAAAAAGGCCGCCCTGCGTGTGGCAGAGCGGCCTGTGCAATCACAGAGATCACAGGTTGGCTTAGTCGCCAAACACCCGGGCAAAAATCGTGTCGACATGTTTTGTGTGATAGCCCATGTCGAATTTCTCGTTGATCGCCTCTTCGCCAAGGGCGGCAACCACATCGGCATCCGCCAGCAGCAGCTCGCGGAAATCAACACGATCTTCCCAGACCTTCAGGGCGTTGCGCTGCACCATGGAATAGGCGTCCTCGCGGCTGACACCCGCCTGCGTCAGCGCCAGCAGCACCCGCTGCGACATAACGAGGCCGGGGAATTTGTTCATGTTGTCCAGCATGTTCTCAGGGAATACCAGCATCTTGTCGATGACGCCGGCCAGACGGTTGAGCGCAAAATCCAAGGTCACGGTTGCATCCGGGCCGATGCCGCGCTCCACCGAGGAGTGCGAGATATCGCGCTCATGCCACAGCGCCACGTTTTCCATCGCCGGGATCACAGCCATCCGCACCAGGCGCGCAAGGCCGGTGAGGTTCTCGGTCAGAACCGGGTTCTTCTTGTGCGGCATTGCCGAGGAGCCTTTCTGGCCCATCGAGAAGAATTCGGCGCCTTCCAGCACCTCGGTGCGCTGCATGTGGCGGATTTCCACTGCGATATTCTCGATCGACGACGCGATGACGCCCAGCGTGGCAAAGAACATTGCGTGACGGTCGCGCGGGATCACCTGGGTCGAAATCGGTTCAGGGCTGAGGCCGAGCTGTTCGCAGACATGTTCTTCAACGCGGGGGTCGATATTGGCAAAGGTGCCAACCGCGCCGGAGATCGCGCCGGTGGCAACTTCGGCGCGGGCATTTTGCAGACGCTGCTTGTTGCGGTCCATTTCGGCATAGAAACGGGCAAAGGTCAGACCCATGGTGGTCGGCTCGGCGTGGATGCCATGTGAGCGGCCGACGCGCACGGTGTCCTTGTGCTCCAGCGCGCGTTTCTTCAGCGCGGCGAGCACCTTGTCGACGCCCTCGAGCAGGATGTCGGCGGCACGCACCAGCTGCACATTGAGGCAGGTGTCCAGCACGTCCGACGATGTCATGCCCTGATGCACAAAGCGCGCTTCCTCGGAGCCGACATGTTCGGCCAGATGGGTCAGAAAGGCGATGACGTCATGTTTGGTCACGGCCTCGATCTCGTCGATGCGGGCGACGTCGAATTCCACGTCCTTGGCTTTCCATACCGCGTCGGCGTTCTCGCGCGGGATCACGCCGAGGTTCGCCATGGCTTCGCAGGCATGTGCCTCGATTTCGTACCAGATCTTGAATTTGGTTTCCGGCGACCAGATGGCAACCATTTCAGGACGGGAATAGCGGGGGATCATGGGCAGCAGCACCTTATTGTAGCAGGGCAGAAGGGAAGCGGATGATGCCGCGCGTCTTAGAGCAGCGCGCCTCACAGGGCAAGGGCGCGGAGCCAGCCCGCGACAGAAAGCGCCCGATTTCAGCTGTCTTATGTCCCGCATCCGGCGCATCGGTGCGTTTTGCGCCACTGATAGGGAGGCAGACGGCATCCGTTACGGCCGGCAGCCAGCGGCGACATCCGCCCGCCCAAGAAATGCCGCCGTCAGCGCAGGGTCAGAACGGCAGATGTGCCGGATCCACCTCAATCTCGGCCTGATCCAGCCGCGTCGTCACCTTGGCGCCATGTTCCAGCGTGCGATGCACCGGACAGCGGTCGGCGATATCCATCAGCTTGGCGCGTTGATCTGCGCTTAGGGGGCCGGTCAGATAGATCACGCGGGTAAACTGGTCGATCTGCGCTGGACCCGAGGGTAGGGCATCCTGCGCATGGACCTTGTCATGGCAGACATCGACGCTGACGCCTTCCAGCGGCCAGCCCTTGCGCCGGGCATACATGCGGATGGTCATGGAGGTACAGGCGCCGAGACCGGCGGCGATAAACCCATAGGGTGTCATGCCACGATTGCTGCCGCCATAGGCCAACGGTTCATCGGCGTAGGTGTGATGACGGGGGCCGGACTGGATATCCTGCAAAAAGCCGTTCGGATCAGCTTCGGTGACGCGCAGCACGCCTTCGGGGGCACCGGGGGGCGGAGCAGGCGGCGACAGGTCGATATAGCGCCCGGCCCAGGCGGCGATGAGGTCAGCGGCATATTCGGCATCACGGGGACGCGAAATCAGGTGGTCGGCATCGTCCAGCGTGACAAAGCTCTTGGGGTGTCTGGCCGCCATGAACAGCTCTGCTGCATTGTCGATGCTGACGGTGGCATCCAGCGGCGCATGCATCACCAGAAGCGCGGCATCCAGATCAGCAACGGCGCTGGTCAGCGCCTCGCTGCGGATGTCGTCGAGGAATTGCTTGCGGATCAGGAACGGGCGGTCGGCCAAACAGACCTCGGCCGCACCTTCGGTCTCAATCTGCTCCAGTGCCTCGCCAAACTGATGCGCCACATGGGCCGGATCGGAGGGCGCGCCAAGCGTCACCACGCCGCGCACCGACGGCAGGCCTGCACGGGCGCGCAGCACCGCAGCGCCGCCCAGCGAATGACCGATCAGCAGCGCAGGCGCCAGCCCGCGCCCCGCCAGATATTGTCCCGCCGCCACCAGATCGGCGACATTTGAGCTGAAGTTGGTATTGGAAAACTCGCCATCGGAATGACCCAGACCGGTGAAATCAAACCGCAGGACGGCAATTCCCATCGCCGCCAGACGGGCCGAGATGCGCCGCGCCGCCGGGATGTCCTTGGAACAGGTGAAACAATGCGCAAACAGCGCCGTTGACAGGATCGGCCCTTCGGGTAGATCCAGTCGCGCAGCCAGCTGGTCACCGGAGTGACCGGAAAAGGAAATGCGTTCGGTGGGCATAGGAATGGCCTTTATCTGGGGGTCGCCCTAAGGTGCGGCGACAGCCGGGCAGGTACAAGCCATCAGGCCCCGACGTCACGGGAAGGTGAGGGATATTGACAACAAATACGACCCTGGATCACTGCGCGGGGATCGGCGCATTCACCCCACTGGATGCGCGTGACCGGCAGATGTGGCAGCGCCTGACCACCTTTTGCGCGCGCGAGCCAAGGGCGTTTGAACGGGATCCGGCAATCGGCCATGTGACCGGATCCGCCTTTGTGCTGTCGCAGGATCTCTCTGCGGTGCTGCTCACCCATCATGCCAAACTGGACCGGTGGTTACAGTTGGGCGGACATTGCGACGGCATCGCCGATGCAGGGTTCACCGCCTGGAAAGAGGCCTATGAGGAAAGCGGGCTCAGCCGGATCAGCCGTATTGGGGAGCAGGTGTTCGACATAGACATTCACGAGATCCCGGCCAATGGCCGCGAGGCGGCGCATCTGCACTACGATGTGCGCTACCTGTTTCGGGCCGAGGCAGGCGAAATCCGGGCCACTGCGGAATCAAAGGCGCTGGCCTGGGTGCCGCTGGCAGAGCTGTCGCAATATAGTTCCGCGCGCAGTGTGCTGATCCTGAGGGATAAACTCGCCCGGTGGCAAAGCGGAGGCGCCTGACGGCGCCACAGGTTCAGCGGTCTCTCCCCCAGCGGGGAAGCGCCCGCCAGTGGGCGCTCTGCCCAGGCTCTTTGCGCGACGCCCTGCGGGTCACTTCCCGCCCGCCGTGCCCATCAACGCCGGATCGAACGGGTAGGTGGTGAGGTTCTCATAGCCGGTTTCGGTAATCAGCACCTGATCCTCCAGCTTGATCGAGAAATCGCCGCCTTCGGGGCTGACCAGTGCCTCGACACAGAGCACCATGCCCGGCTCCAGCTCATAGTCGAAAGCGCCCTCGACCATTTGATCGGGATAGGCGACCAGCGGCCATTCATCACAGAGCCCGACACCGTGCATCATGCAGCCGTATTTCTGTTTCTGGAACTGAGCATCCAGCAGATGGCAGCTGCGCGACAGCTCCTGCAGATTCACGCCCGGTTTCAGCATCTCCATATTGCTGCGGATGTGCTCAACCCCGTGCTGCATCGCATAGATCATATCGGCAGGCGGCGCGCGGTCGCCGATCCACCAGCTGCGCGAGATGTCGATACAGATCCCGTAGGAGCCGACCAGATCGGTGTCAAAGCTGATGATTTCGTTGTTCTGGATGATGCGCCCGCCGCATTCCTGAAACCACGGGTTGGTGCGCGGGCCAGAGGTTAGCAACCGGGTTTCGATCCATTCGCCACCCCGGCGGATGTTTTCGGTGTGCAGCACTGCCCATACGTCATCTTCGCTGATCTGACCGCCGGGGATGGCGCTGCGGGCATAGCGCTCCATCGCGGCGACAGCTGTTTCACAGGCGTGATTGGCGCAGCGCAAGGCGCGGATCTCATCGGGGCCTTTCACGGCGCGGCATTTCTCAGTGAGCTCCTCGCCGGGGAAGACCTCCAGCCCCTGTGCTTCGAGCGCGCGCAACCCGTGCAGCATGATCTTGTCCACGGCGATCCGCCTGTTGCCGCCGCTGTGGGCGCGCAACAGCTCACGCACCTCATTGGCAAAGACATCCGCCGCCACATCCACCTTGTCGCCGCGATCAAAGTAGAACAGATCCGCCCCGGCGCGCTGTTCGCGCACCAGCGGGTTGAATTCGCTGAGGAAAGGCGCCTGTTTGTAGTCCCACATCACCATGTAGCCGTCAGCGCAGATCAAGAGTGCGCGAAACGGGTTATGGGTGTTCCACAGCTGCATATTGGTGGAGTCGGTGGCGTAGCGGATGTTCATCGGGTCAAACACCAGGAGGCCGCCGTAGTCGCGATCGTTGATGAACCGGGTCAGCCGCTCCCAGCGGTAGCGGCGCATCGCCTGAAGATCAGGCAGCTGCAACCCTGCGGCGGCCCATTCGCGATAGGCCAGTTGGGTGGGGCCGATCTCGACCCGGTCCTGATCGTTAGGCGTATTGTCGCCAAGGGTGGCGCCGCGCGTGGGATCAATCTTGCGGGTGTCGCGGTAGTGCTCGTTCATCTCCGGCTCCATCTCTGGACAGATCTGTCCAAAGTGGCGCGGGGCTTGCGCCGGTGTCGCTGCCAAATACGACTGTTCGGACGGTCGTTTTCAGGCTGATGCGCAAGCTGGCGGATGAAATGGCAGGCTTTGCTTGCTACAAGGTGGCATGAATGAGATTCTGCAAACCCGCCTGCCGTATAATCCCCTGGAAGAGCGCAAGCTGCCCGGCATCCAGCCGCTGGCGCCAGAAGACTGGCTCTATTTCGACGCGGCCTTCGCCGCGCAGATGACGGAGCGTGAGCGGCTGCTGACAACTCAGCGGGCGGAGGTTCTGCAATGCGGGCCGGGGGCGATGCCCGCTGCCTGCGAGTTGCTAGAGGCGGTTCTGGCGCAGCTCTACCCGGAGGCTGCGCCGTCTCGGCCAGGCCATGTGCTCCGGCCTGACGGGGCGCAGGTGCAGCTGGACTGGGAGGATCCCCTCGGCACGCTGGGGCGGATCGCGCAGCAGGATTTCTGCATTCTGGAAAAACCGCAGGGGGCGGATGAGCATGTGCTGACCGGGGCGGTGCTGTGCTTCCCGGCGAACTGGACCCTGGCGGAGAAATACCTGCGTCCGCTGATCGCCATCCATGCGCCTGTCGACAGCTATGATGCGGGCATTGCGGCGCGGGTGCAGCGGCTGTTTGACGGGGTCCAGCAGGGCCGCCCGATGTGGCGGTTCAATGCGCTGTGGTACGCCGATGCCACATTGCATCAGCCGCGCCGGGTCAGCGGGGATCGTCCACGTCCAGCGGCGGATGACGCCGGGTATCTGCGCAGCGAACGGCAGACGATTCTGCGGCTGCCGCGCAGTCGCGCGGTAGTTTTCAGCATCCACACGAGCGTGCTGGCCCGTGCGGATGTCTTGGCCCAATGGGGGGCACCGGCTGCATCGGCCTAGAGCGGGTGCGGCTCTAGAAGGCGATGGCAGCTGAGCTTTGCAGGGCCAGCAGCGCAGTTGCGCCACAGATGATATGCAGATGGCCGCGCAGCTGCGGGCTGTGCAGAATATGGGCCACCGCCGAGAGCATACGCGGCGGCACTGCCGCCAGCAGACCACCGATCCGGGCCATGTCGTAGTGGGCAGCCCGCGGATGTTGCAGGATGGCCTTGGTGCGTGCCCGCGCCCTGTTACGCGCCTCGATGGCGTGGCGACCGGTGGCGCGGAGTTCCGATGAGTCGAGCATGGCCGCGCAATGTTCGGCAAGCTGTGCAGCGGTGACATCGACCGGCTCGAAACAGGCCCGGCCGCGCAGCCGTCCCTGGGGTCGTTGTTTGGGATCGGCTGCGGATTGCGACGCGTCCGGCGCAGCGATCTGCGGCGCAATAACGGCGGAGGTGTCAGCCGCAGCGTCTGTCGGCGCGGTCACTGGTGATACGGTCAGCAACACCTCCGGCGGTACGGTTGCAGTCCCGTCTGCTGACCCGTCTAGCGGGGTGGCCATAGCCGCCTCGGAGGGTGTTTCGACCTCTGAAGCGTCCGAAAACGCACCAAGAAAGGCCGCCCGGGTCAGCGTGACGGGGGTGTCCAGCCAATCCACCGTCGCCACCTCAAGCTCTTCTGTCAGGCGGCGCAGGACCACCGCCAGCAGCAGCTCGCTCAGCTCGGCGTCGCAATGGTCAGGATGGTTCGGGATAAGCGTCACATTCAGCGCGCTGCGCAGCCGCGTCTCGGTGCAGTCCGCATCGGCGCTGTTGGCCCGCGTCGGCTTGATCGGATGGCGCAGATAGCGCAGTTCAATGCGATAATGATCGCACTCAAGCAGGATCAGATTGGGGCTGCGGGATCGGAACTGCCGCACGGCGTGACCATATTCCTCCAGCGTATCGACCACCGAGGCCGAGCTGCTGGACAAGGCCTCCGGGTGTCGGGCCTCAAAGCCGAGCTTGCCTTTGTACTGAACTGACTGTGTCACCGTCGGGATCCTCCGCTCAGATGTTTCAACAATTAAGTTAAAATTTGAAATGGTGGAAAGTGAGGCGGCGACAGGCGATTGGTAAAATAATCCTTAGGTTATTTGAATGCGTCGGTGAATCTATCTATCATTTTGAAAATGTTGATATTTCTTGCCATTCGACCTGCTGTCACGCGACGAATGGGGCGAAACATGGGCGGGGAATGGTCACATTGATGCCGCAGCGATTGCCAATCGCCGCCAATCACTTGCAGTGTTTCCGATCAGTTGACGTAAGGGGAGCGTGTCAGCGGCAGGGGGGGCCGGGATCCGGCATGACGCGGGCCGCCGCTAGGCAAGGCCAAGTATGAAACGGGCAACATACCACCCGGTCAGCGCGAGCAAAGCCCAGCCCGTCGCCGCCAGCAGAGCGCGTGAGATGCGATTTGGCCGGTAGGCCGCAAAAAGGCAGATGAGCGCCACGATCGGCATGGCGATGGGCAGTAGAACAGCAAGGATCATGCGGCGATGGAGACCGAGCGGCGGGGGGATGTCAAATCAAAAGTCGCCCCGTTGGGCCTGCACGCAATATCGCGTCGGCGGAGCGCCATGATCATATGCCGCAGCCACCCACATCTGACGAGGACGACGGCGAGCTGAGCTGCTGCGGCGCATATGAAAAAGGCGCCCCCCGAAGGGAGCGCCCAGTCAGCCTGCGTGATCGGGGATCAGCAGCTGTAGTACATGCCGTATTCCACCGGATGCGGGGTGTGTTCGTAGGTTTCCACCTCTTCCATCTTGAGGGCGATATAGCCTTCGATCTGGTCCTTGGTGAACACGTCGCCCTGCAACAGGAAGTCATGGTCGGCCGCCAGCGATTCCAGCGCTTCGCGCAGGCTGCCGCAGACGGTGGGGATGCCGGCCAGCTCTTCTGCGGGCAGGTCGTAGAGGTTCTTGTCCATGGCTTCGCCCGGATCAATCTTGTTCTTGATCCCGTCAAGGCCGGCCATCAGCAGGGCGGAGAAGGCCAGGTAGGGGTTTGCGGCCGGATCTGGGAAACGGGCTTCGACGCGCTTGGCCTTCGGGCTCTCGGTCCATGGGATCCGCACGCAGCCGGAGCGGTTGCGGGCGGAATAGGCGCGCAGAACCGGGGCCTCAAAGCCGGGGATCAGGCGCTTGTAGGAGTTGGTCGAGGGATTGGTGAAGGCGTTCAGGGTCTTGGCGTGCTTCAGGATGCCACCAATGAAATACAGCGCTTCCTGGCTGAGATCGGCATATTTGTCGCCCGCGAACAGCGGCTTGCCGTCCTTCCAGATCGACATGTTCACATGCATGCCGGTGCCGTTGTCGCCATAGATCGGCTTCGGCATGAAGGTTGCGGATTTGCCGTAGGCATGTGCCACGTTGTGGATCACATATTTGTATTTCTGCAGCTCGTCGGCCTGTTTGGTCAGGCTGTCAAAGATCAGGCCCAGCTCGTGCTGGCACGAGGCCACCTCGTGATGGTGCTTGTCCACCTTCATGCCCAGACGCTTCATGGTCGAGAGCATTTCGGAGCGCAGGTCCTGGGCTTCGTCGATCGGGTTCACCGGGAAATAGCCGCCCTTCAGACCCGGACGGTGACCCATGTTGCCCATTTCATATTCGGTATCGGTGTTCCAGGAGGCGTCGGTGGCGTCGACCTCGAAGGAGACTTTGTTGATGGTGTTGGAGAAGCGCACATCATCAAACAGGAAGAATTCTGCCTCGGGGCCCATATAGGCCACATCGCCGATGCCGGAGGATTTCAGATAGGCCTCTGCCTTCTGCGCGGTGCCGCGCGGATCGCGGGGGTAGGCTTCGCCGGTATCGGGCTCAACCACGGAGCAATGGATGCAGATGGTCTTTTCGGCATAGAACGGATCGACATAGGCCGAGCTGGTGTCGAGGATCAGTTTCATGTCGGAGTTTTCGATCGACTTCCAGCCGGCGATGGAGGAGCCATCGAACATGAAGCCCTCTTCGAGGAAATCTTCATCCACCAGGTCGACGTCCACGGTCACGTGCTGGAGCTTGCCCCGCACATCGGTGAAACGGATGTCGACATAGGCGGCATCTTCGTCTTTGATCATCTTCAGAACTGCGTCTGCGCTCATTTCCAATGGTCCTTCTGATCTTTTTGTCTTGAGAGTGTCCGGGCTGGCCTGCCGCGCGGCGACAGGGACAGCCGAGTATTATGTGGTCAGGCTCAGAGCGCGTCCGAACCGGTTTCCCCGGTGCGGATGCGGATTGCCTGCTCAACGGGCGAGACAAAGATTTTGCCGTCGCCGATCTTGTCGGTCTTGGCTGCTGCCACAATCGCCTCGATGGCGGCATCAACCTGATCATCGTCCAGAACCACCTCGATTTTCACCTTCGGCAGGAAATCGACGACATATTCGGCGCCACGGTAGAGCTCGGTATGACCTTTCTGACGGCCAAACCCCTTGACCTCGATCACCGAAAGACCCTGTACGCCCACGTCCTGCAAGGCTTCTTTCACCTCGTCGAGTTTGAACGGCTTGATGATGGCTTCGATCTTTTTCATCGGGGTGACTCCTCGCAACCTTGTCGAGAGAGGTCAGATCACTTCTACTGAGCCGCGACAACAAGAGCTGCAAGCGCTGCGGCGAAACTGCGCAGGATTTCATCGGATGTGCCTAAAAATTAGGCAGTGCGCCCGTTTTATGCGCAGTTCTGAATCCGCGTCGCCGTTTGCTGCCCCAATCGAGAGGTCAAAGGAATGAGCGAATTGCTGACCGCTGCCCAGATGCGCGCCATTGAACAGGCCGCCATCGGCTCTGGCGAGGTCACCGGTCTGGAGCTGATGGAGCGGGCAGGGCGGGGCGTGGTCGAGGCCATTTTCGAGGAATGGCCGGAGCTGGCGGGGCCTGCGGCTACCCAAGTGGGGGGCGCTGCCCCCCGGCCTGCGGCCTCCCCCCGGGATATTTCTGGCCAGAAGAACGGTGCCGAAGGACCCTACCGTGCCGTGGTACTCTGCGGGCCGGGCAACAATGGCGGCGACGGTTTTGTTGTGGCGCGACTGTTGAAGCAGCGCGGCTGGGAGGTGGAGGTGTTCCTTTATGGAGACCCGGACAAGCTGCCGACGGATGCGAAGGTGAATTATGAGCGGTGGCGGGAGCTGGGAGCAGTCGTTCCATATGTCGACACTGGGAGTGGCGCATTTGCACTGGATCCTGCAAAGCACCGGGAAAACACTCTTCTTGTTGATGCGCTGTTTGGAACTGGACTTACGCGGCCGGTCGAGACGTTCAATTCGTTTGGCCGGCTAACCGAGATAACCGAGTGGCGTCTGTCAGAAAGCTCCAGAACGGGGGCTTTCCCGGCGCCCCGCGTGGTCTCAATTGACCTACCCAGCGGGGCGTGCACGGACTCTGGAAAACTGCTGCGTAGTAAGGAACCGGCACGGGAATTTGAGGCAATCCGCGCTGATCTCACGGTGACCTTTCACAGCCGGAAGTTGGCGCATGTCCTGGCAGATGGACCCGAGCAGTCAGGCAAGGTTGTGGTCAAAAGCATCGGCCTGAAAACAGGGCAAGGTGCCGCAACTGGCGGCGTCGTGACCTCGGTTGCGCCACCGATAATGTCGAAGCGAAGCGGTCATCACAAATACACCCACGGCCACGCCCTCATCCTCTCCGGCGGACATGGCCGGACCGGTGCCGCGCGTCTTGCCGCCCGCGGAGCGCTTCGCATCGGGGCAGGGCTGGTGACCGTCGGCTCGCCGCGATCGGCAATGATAGAAAATGCCAGTCAGCTGACGGCGATCATGCTGCGGCAGATCGACGGCGCGCATGGGGTCAGCGAGCTTCTGGAGGACAAGCGGTTCAATGCGGTCTGCCTTGGCCCCGGATTGGGGCGCGGGGCCGACACCCAGGCGGTGGTCATGGCGGTGCTGAAGGAAAAACGCGCCACCGTTCTGGATGCTGATGCGCTGACCCGGTTCGAGCTGAAACCCGACGTCCTGTTTGAGGCCCTGCACGACACCTGCGTGATCACGCCCCATGGCGGCGAGTTTGCCCGGCTGTTCCCGGATATCGCAGAAAAACTGGCGGCACCCGCCACCTCCGGTCCCGCCTATTCCAAGGTCGACGCCACCCGTGAGGCGGCCAGACGCGCGGGCTGCGTGGTGCTGTTCAAGGGGCCCGATACGGTGATCGCCGCGCCGGACGGGCGCTGCTCGGTCAATTCCGCCCATTACGAGCGCTCCGCGCCCTGGCTGGCCACCGCCGGGTCGGGCGATGTGCTGGCAGGCTTCATCACCGGGCTGCTGGCGCGCGGGTTTTCCCCGATGCAGGCGTCCGAGACCGCCGCCTATATTCACGTCGAATGCGGGCTGGAATTCGGCCCCGGGCTGATTGCCGAGGATCTGCCCGAGCAGATCCCTCGCGTGTTGCGCAGGCTTGAGGGGCGAACCGGATAGCCGGGGCAGGGCGCGGGTGAAAAAGTTGCGCCCGAACCGCGCTTTCCCTTTTGCATCCGTCAAAAAGCTTTGCTATTGAGCGCTTCACGGTGGCTGTGACCACCGACAGGATGCGGGTGTGGCGAAATTGGTAGACGCACCAGATTTAGGTTCTGGCGCCGCAAGGCGTGGGGGTTCAAGTCCCTCCACCCGCACCAATCACCCCTTGATATTGCTGGATAATTTTCCAGTTTTAGGGTTTTGGCCCCCACTCTGGCCCCCGCTTTATTGTTCGCTGGGGGCCTGAAATAGCCCGTCGATCTGGGCCACGGAATAGACCGGGCGCGACCCTTCGAAGGGGGTGCTGGGCGTGATCTTGCCGTGCCGCACCATGCGATAGAACTTGTCGCGGCCAAACGGCCAGCGCGGGGAATTGATGGCCTGCGTTGCGGTCACATACTTCACTTCGTCGGTGATGATCTGATCTGCCATCATGTGCCCCCTCTGCAATCTGCTCTTTCATAGGATATCTGATGTACGATGTCGCGTTCAGGGGGCGCTTCGCAGAGCTGCCCCCGCCGGTACTGGTAGGCGATATCAACAATACTAATCGCAGTGTGGACCATGCCGATAACAGCCCAAAACCACAGGTTTCCTCTCGACATCAGGTGTCCTCCGAAACATTCGGCACGTCCCGCCATTCCTCGAATGGCTCGCGATCTCGCCTGCCTTTCCATTTCTGTTGCAGGCGGCGTTCCGTTTTTGAGGGCCAATACCAGCGGAGTTCACTTGTTGCGCTCTCGTCTGTTGCTAGGTAGATATCGGGGGTGTGATCCATCAGGTGTCCTCCTTAGCCAGGGCAGCGCGGCAATAATCTCTGATCATGATGGCCGTTCCACGCACATCCTTGTCGGCCACTTGGTTCGTCTCTACTGCGCCGCGAATGGCGTCAGAGTGGCGGGCAGCACGACCTAGCGCCTCCCGCAGCCTATCCACTTCATCTTGCAGGGCGGCCGTCTTCGGGTTGGGGTTGATGCAGTCAAACCAACGTTCGCAATCGTCCAGAGCGCGTTCAGCGGCTTCAATGTCGTGTTCAGTGCGGATCGCCATACGAAGACGCGCGAAGTCCTTGAGCATTGTCTCCGCGCGCGCGTGGTGGACAAAATCAGGTGCTGACATCCTCAGCCCTCCAGTGCTGCTTTGACGGGGGTCTCCTTGTGGCTTGCTCATCTACTCGACCTCTCCTGTTTGTGATAGGGCTGCGCGGGCGGTGGTGTCGCCAATGCAGCCGCCAACAAAGAACGCACCAGACCTGCCGTCCGGCTTGCAAGCCCATTGCCTTGCCGCGCTATCCATGACGGCGCCGTAACCGTATTTCTCACACAGCACATTTACCTCGCAATCTTCTCTCGCGGTTATGGCGCCAGCCCTTGCTATGGCGTCAAGTCTGTGTTTCTCGAACCACTCCAGCGCCTCCCGCAGCCGTGCGTTCTCAGCCTGTAGTTCGGTGATGTGGTCCTCATACACCTGCACGGAATGAATGATGTGATCTGCGTATGGGCCAACGTGCAGGCGCCGTCTTCCGATCCATGCTGCAAGGTTTAGGACGGGTTTTCTCATTCGCCATGCCCCTCCAGTGCTGCTTTGATGCGGGCTTCGTGGTCGGCTTGAGCTGCTGCTTTGGCTTCCTCTACGGAATTGTAATACCCATCAGTTTCAGGGCTTGCACAGGACAGGTCCCAATACGGATGACACCCGTGCTGCGTGATCTGAATACGCCCGCTCGTGACAGTGTTCCACCGGTCACCAAGTTCGTCCCACACCAGCGGTTTGACCTTCACCCCATCCGCGCTTTCACGAACTTTCAGGTATGCGGTGAGCAGCTTAGACTCCTCAACCCATTCAAAAACACGTTCTGCGTAATTTCTGTCAGTTACGTCAATGTCATGAGTATCACTGATGATACATTCGATTTCATCAATGATTTCCTCCGCCAGCGCATCCGCTGCTTTAATCAGGTCGGTCATTGGGGGTGTCCTGTTCAATAAGACAGCGGACGGAAAATGGCAGCATCTCCCAGAACTTTGCCGAGCCTTCTGGATCTCGGCTCATGACTTGTAACTTTTGACCCAAAGCGTAGAGGTTCCTTGCCATCTGGTCCTGTTCCCTCTCCATCTGGTATTTTTGCCAGAGTGCAGGATCCCACGGCTTTAATCTGGGTCTGGCATCGGACCATCCACCGTGACGTCCGGCAGGTGTGCCATCTGCTCGGAATTTCTGAGTGGTGCCCCCCACGAGGATCAGGCCATTCTTGTAGATCTGAGTGATCTTCGACCGGGTCACGTGAAGCCGGTTTCTCATGCCCGCTCGCGAAACGAGTAGAACATCCTGACCGACTTCGAACTGTGTTCCTACCATCACCCTTCCCCCTCAGTGCTGGTGGACTTGAGGGCGGCGCGGGCAATGGCCTGCATGTGGAATGGCGCGAGGGCTGTATCGGTGTAATGAGATTCGATTCGCTTAAGCGCGCCCCGTGCCGCCTGTAGCTGGGCGCGGAGGGCGTCACGTTCGTACAAGAGGGTGCGCATGATCGCTGCGGCCTCTTTGCAAGCTTCAACGTCTTCTTCTGATACGAGAAGACCAGTGGAGCGCGCTATCTCGGTCAGCTCCGTTTTAATGAACGTTTCCACCGCCTCTTTGCTTGTGTCAGTCATGTGTGTTCTCCGTTCAGCGCGTCAGGCAACGATCAGGTTGCCCAGGCGGTGTTGTGCGATAAGGGTTTCCCCGAGTGCGCGGGTCACGTCGTCCCAGCCCCAAAGCTCTCCGTTTCTGCGCCGATCAAGAGCGTCGTGGCAGTCGGAGCAGGCAAAGACGGCGAGGAAGTCCATCGGCTTCTCAGCGGTTCCGGCCCAGCCAAATGCGCGGATATGGCAGAGACTGGTGGTCTCGGAGTTCTGGTTGCAGCAGGACAGGCGGAGCGTGCAGGGCTGGCCTTTCGCCGCGGCGCGCAGCTTGGTCATCTTCGGGCCGATCGCCTTCATCGGCTTGCGGGTAGGTTTCGGAGGCTTTGCGCCCTTCAGGCCAAGTGGGCCCCGCCCCATGAGGTCGGTCATGCGAACTCTTCCTCGTATTTGAGCGCTTCCGGATCGGTCAGGCGAAGGCCCAAGCCGCACCAGTGCCGCTGCATTTCGTCCATAAAGGCAGTCATCTGCTTAACCGTCATCAGCCGGGTAACTGGCAGGTCAAACGCCTTCACCGCCGCCAGCTTTGCCTCGTAGGGCAGGTGCTTCATGGTGGCGTCATAGCTCTGCCGAAATGCCTCGTTCTCCGCCCGCAGGATCGGCACTCCGAAGTGCAGCTTGCAGTAAGCGCGCACTTCCTCGTGGGTCTGGTCCTCAAGATGCCGCGACACATCTGTGAACCAGCGCTGCGCAAGTCTGTTCTGAAGGCCGGACCGGCTGGCACCCTGGGTGATGGTCACCGTTAGCGGGTATTTGGTCCTGGCGGAGATAAGGCGCGACAGGGCACCGATATCGTCTGCGGAGCGGAGAACGCGCGTTGCCATCTCACCCGCCCCCGGCCATCGACCACTCAGCGGCCATGACCTCTTTGACCTGTTCCAGGCTCTCACCAGTGCGCGTAGCGGTTTCCTCAAGGCACGTTTGAACCGTGTCCTCGCAGATAAAGGGCACCAGCCGTCTGGCCTCGCTTTCTACCTGTGCATAGGTTTCGCGGATCTGCTTTGGAGTGGCCATTATTCATCCCTCTCGGTGAGCTTGCGGACCATATCGTCCACATCATCCAAGAAGGCGCGAACGGAATCTTCCATCTCGCGGATCGCTTTGTGGTTCGCATGAATCCGCACGATGTTAAGCGCCAAGTTGTCAGGCAGATCCGGGCAAAACGATACGAAGTCACACCAGTCTCGCCCGGTACACGCCATCTGCCATTGCATTTGCTCTCGGTAGGCCTTCTTGATCTCGCCGCCAGTCATAACCCTGATGTGTTCAGTCGGCTGCGGACACTTGATCTCGACAAGGCCGAAATCTCCGACGAGACCATCGGGGGAAGCCCCCGCCATGCCTATCAGGGGGTGATCTACGAACGGCACCTCCTGCACCATCTGGCCTGCTGTCATGGCGTACATGGCTCGGGCCTGAGGCTCGGTTTCGTTCCCCTGATCCATGGCGGCGCTTTTGAACGTCTCAGTGGCGCGCCCTGTGAGGCGTTCGCAGACCAGTTGAGCGCGATAGTTCTGATAACCCGCTTTGCTCTTGTCCATCATTGCATCGTTGACCCTTGAAGCGGTCACTTTCCCGAGGCGCATCTGGTGCCATTCATCGCCGCCTTGCTTGATCATTTCTGGTCGCTCCGGTCCTTGATGGTCTGCTGCAAGCGACCAGCAACGCGGGCGAAATGCTCGGCGGGGAGGTCGTGTAGCGCGCCAAGTTTCTCAGCGGTGCAAACGATGTCCTCTGTTATGCCCGCCCGATCAATCAGTTGCCGCAGCTCGTCGTATTGGCCAACGCTGATCGGCTCCCCGCGCCCTGCGGCCTGTCCGTCGTCATCGTCAATGGTAGCCACGTCGAAGATCATGCTGAAGAGATACCGGCGGGCATAACTGGCTGTGCTTCCGAATGCGTGGGTCTGTGTCTTGTTCGCCGTTCCCTTCATCCCCTTGTCATCAAGGGGTATCTCGGCGGTCCCACTTTCTTCGTGACCGCCCTTGTGTCGCAGTGTCCAGCGCACCGCCATCATACTGGTCTTTTCTGTCGTGGCTGGGAATGTGGAGAATGAGAACCCATGCCTTGCGACAATGGGCTTGCAAGCCGCATAGATAGCCGCGAGATCGGCGTACTTGGACCGGGTCTGATCATTGCTCTTGTTCTTTGCGACAGGCAAAATTTCAGCTTGGCAATCTGCCATTGCGTCACTGAAGGCGCGCCGCGAGGCTTCCGCGTCCATGCGCTCCTTCATAGCAAGCATCCTCTCCAGCTTGGCCAGATCGGAATTCGGGTCCATTGCCACCCGCTCGATCATCGAAACCATCGGGTCGGCAGGTAGCGCTTGGTCTTCCTGAGCAATATTTGCAACTTGGTTCATTGTCTCACCTTTCGGAAAAGACCCCCGGCGCGAGTTTGGGACAGGGTGCGCCGGGGGAGAGTTGGCCGCACGTATTGGTGCGCGGCTCAGGGAGGATCAGATTGCAGCGCCGGCCATCCACGCGATGAGGCGAAGAATGGGGCCAGCGGCGAGATACGCGCCAGCTGCACAGAGGAATGCGAGGAACCAGACGCCCCAGACAAAAGCTGCGGTCATATCCTCGTGGAAGCGCTCTTGATCAGCTTCACTGTTGAGCGTCTCGAAGGCGTCCGCGACACAGCCGGGGTTGCCAGTATCCAGACCCCGGCAGGGCTTCCGTGAGTGGTTCGGGGGCAGAGGCCCCGCCGGGGCGGAGGCTGCGGCGTAGTCAGTGCGCAGCTTTTCGATGGTCTTGCCGATCTGGTGGATGTTGCAGGCGCTGTTCATTTGCAGGCCCCCCGGAGAGCGTCAATCACCTCATTTGGGATCCAGCCGCCATGCTCATCAAAACCAACCTCTATACTGTTCAGAAGGGCCTCAGCCGCCAGAGCGATGCGCTCAAGCTGAGGAATACGGGTGAGGCGGCGAGCGTCGGGGTGATCCACAGACTTCACGTCCATGCGATATACGGTAGGGCATTCGTCTGCCTGCGCTTGTCCTCTGGCTACCCCATTGCCGACTTCATATTCTGTGAGGTCGTCAATGGCCCCGTGCATGATGCCGCCGACTTGGAATGTCGGTTGCGCAGAGCGCGTCCCCTTGCGCTTGAAGCCCATGACGTAACGACGCCCGCCGCGATTTGTGGCAAGATAAAGATCGTCTCGACCGCCAAACCAAGCCCAGCCACCCAGATCTGGCGTACCAGCTTCACGGTCTGCTTTGATATGCTCGAAAATGTTCATGCCATAGCCCCCGCGATTGTCTTGGCCGCGAGACGCAAACCTTGAGCCTTGTAGAATTGCGCGATTTCGCCCTTCGCCTTTTTCTCCATCTCATCCGCTTCTGTCTCAAGAAGCTTGATCAGGACGTCGGCCTGCGCCGGGTGCGCCACCTCAGAGATGTTGATCGAGGCGTCAGCCAGAGCGCCAATCTCGCTGTATCCGGTGCCGAGGGGCGCGGTGACATCCGCATCGCCCCCGACAGCCTTGAAGATGCCATCCTCAGAGGGAATGACGTGGATAGGGTGAATGGTCATGTCGGTCACTCCGCTGCGATTTGATGGATAGGGGCGGCGTAATCCGCCGGGTCGAACTCAGCGCCGTCATCGTCAATGATGTTCTCGCCGTCGTTCAGCGTCTCTGCGAGCTGTGCCTCAATGATCCGCTCTGCGCGGGTCACGTCTGCCTTGCCAAAGACCTCGGCCAGCTCATCGCGGGGCACGATCACCTTGCCCATCATATCAACCAGCTCATCACGAGTGAGGTCAGTTGAGCTGAGGACGATGGACGTTTGGTAACGAGGCTGGAGGTCGAACAGACCAACCACCGCATCAGCGATAGAGGCGTAAACCCCATGCCCGCCAGCGCAGCCAACAGAGGCATCCGGCGCGTCATGGTCGGTGGTGAAAAACACCTGCGCCATGCACTCGATAACGTCGCCGAGGTAGATGGTCTTGAATACGCGGTCTTGCATCTCAGACCTCCACCAATTTGCCGTTCACAAGCGAATACCACGTCATTGGATCGACCCCATCTTGACCGGCAATGCCCGCAAAAACACTGATGATCTCGTCATCATCGTTTCGCTCAGTAAGGAAAATCGCACATCCCTCTGCCGCCATTGCGCGACCACCATAACCACAAGCCATAGCTGCGCCGCTGTCGCCTGTTGCGGATGCTGCGCCGCTGTCGCCTGTTGCGGATGCTGCGCCGCTGTCGCCTGTTGCGGATGCTGCGCCGCTGTATCCTGTTGCGGATGCTGCGCCTCTGTATCCTGTTGCGGATGCTGCGCCTCTGTCGCCTGTTGCGGATGCTGCGCCGCTGTCGCCTGTTGCGGATGCTGCGCCTCTGTATCCTGTTGCGGATGCTGCGCCTCTGTCGCCTGTTGCGGA